>NZ_JAVHUX010000044.1:0-84873 GCF_030954545.1 Serratia sp. MF1(2023)
AAGACAATGGCTACCAACATCGAACAATGAGGATCAGATGAGGGTCAGGGTCTTGTTTTTCAAGCGGACGGCGGGAGATTTTTGGCAAAAAATGACGGGGCCGAACGGCCCCATCCGGAAAAACATCAGAACTTGATGGCGTGACGCCCGGCCAGCGAATGCGACAGCGTGGTGCCGTCGACCATTTCCAGCTCGCCACCCACCGGCACGCCGTGGGCGATACGGCTGGCGAGCACGCCATACTGGCCGCACATCTCGGCGATGTAGTTGGCAGTCGCTTCCCCTTCCACCGTCGGGTTGGTGGCGAGGATCACTTCGGTGATGCTTTCCTTTTCCAGCCGTTGCTCCAGGCGATCCAGTCCGATATCGCCCGGCCCGATGCCGTCCAGCGGCGACAGATGCCCCATCAGCACAAAGTAGCGCCCGGCGAACTGGCCGGTCTGCTCGATGGCGTGGATATCCGCCGGGCTTTCCACCACGCAAATCTGGCCGTTTTGCTGACGGCGCGGATTGGCGCAGATGGTGCAGACGTCCTGCTCGGTGAAGGTGCGGCAGTCGGCGCAGTGGCCGATTTCCGACATCGCGCGCGTCAACGCCTGCGCCAGGCGCATGCCGCCGCTGCGATCGCGCTGCAGCAGCTGAAACGCCATGCGCTGCGCCGATTTCGGGCCGACGCCCGGCAGGCAGCGCAGCGCCTCCATCAGGGATTCAAGGAGCGGGCTGGTTTGCATCAGAACGGCATCTTGAAGCCAGGCGGCAACTGCATGCCGCTGGAGACGGAGGCCATCTTCTCTTTCTGGGTCTCTTCGATGCGGCGCGCGGCGTCGTTGAACGCGGCGGCGATCAGATCTTCCAGCATCTCTTTGTCGTCTTCCATCAGGCTAGGATCGATCTCCACGCGGCGGCAGTTGTGCGCGCCGTTGATGGTGACCTTCACCAGGCCCGCGCCAGACTCGCCGGTCACTTCCAATTTGGCGACTTCTTCCTGCATCTGCTGCATTTTTTCTTGCATTTGCTGGGCTTGCTTCATCAGGTTGCCCAGACCGCCTTTACCAAACATAGTCGTCTCTCGTCGCTAGGGCCGCGCACCTCGCGCGGCGTTTAAAGGGGGCGAATACTCTCTTCATCCAGATCCGCGTCGAAGAACCGGCACAGCGTCTGAATATGGGTATCCGCAACGATGGACTGGCGCGCCTGCGCCAGCTTTTCTTCATAGATGGCTTGTCGCCATTCCAGCGGGGTGCGCTCCGCCGGATTATCGTCCTCTATCACGGTCAGCTCGATCGGGCTGCCGTACAGCTCGCCGAGCGCTTCGGCCAGCGTCTTCTGCGCCGAAGGCGAATTCAGATGACGCTGCGAAGACCGCAGATGGAGGCAAATCTTGCCCGCTTCCGGCTGCTGCTTGAAGGCGTTCAACGCCAGCTGCTGCACCAGTTTCGGGATCTTCAGCCTGTCGATTTCCGCCGCCCAGGCATCGCGCTCCAGCGACTCCACCACCAGCTTGGCGGCCAGCTCCGGCGTTTTCTCGTGCTCCAACGCCGTGCGCAACGCTTTCGGCGTCGCCAGCGGTTCCGGTGCCGCTTCCGGCTCGGTCTGCGCGCGCCAGCGATAGGCTTCCGGCTTGGCCGGTTTTTCCGGCACCTTCTTCTCCGCCAGACGCTGCTGGCTACGCTCGGTCACGGAAGCCAAACGCCCCAGCGCCGAGTTTGCCGGCCGCGCTATTCCTGGCGCCGCCGGCTCATTCTTTTTTGGTGTGGATGCTCCCTGCTGCCGCTGCAGCTGGGACCGCGCTTTCAACAGCTGGGCGGTGGCATCCGGTAATGGGGTCGATGATTGCCGCGACGGCGCGGCCGGCTGCCCTAGCGGCGGCGGCGCGTCCTGAAACTGCGGCGGCTGTTGCGATGCGGCGGCCTGCGGCTGCGCCATCGGCGCCGGCGCGGTCTGCACCAACGCCACCGGCTCCGGGATCACCGCTTTCGGGTGAAACGCCAGCGCGCGCAGCAGGGTCATCTCAACCCCCATGCGGCGATCCGGCGCATAGGCCAGCTCTTTGCGGCCGACCAACAGCGTCTGGTAGTAAAGTTGCACATCGGCCGGCGGCAGGGTGCGCGCCAGCTCGCGCAGCCGTTGTTCCACGGCGGCGTACTGATTGTCGAGCATCGAAGGCAGCAGCTGCACCATCGCAATGCGGTGCAGCAGCGCCAGCGTCTCCACCAGCAGGTTTTCCCAGTCCACGCCGCGCGAAGCGGCCTGTGCGACCTGAGCCATCACCTTTTCGCCGTCGGCGCTGACCAGCGCTTCGAGGATCGCCAGCGGCTGTTCATCATCGAGCGTGCCGAGCATCTGGCTGACGGTGGCGGCGGTCACCTGCCCCTGCCCCATGGCGATCGCCTGATCGGTCAGGCTCAGCGCATCGCGCATGCTGCCGTCGGCGGCGCGCGCCAGCAGCTGCAGCGCGCGGGCGTCGCTGGTGATCTGCTCCGCCGTCAGCACCGTTTCCAGCTGCTGGCGGATCTGATCGACGTCCAGCGCCTTGAGGTGGAATTGCAGACAGCGCGAGAGAATGGTCACCGGCAGCTTTTGCGGATCGGTGGTGGCCAACAGGAATTTGACGTGCGGCGGCGGCTCTTCCAGCGTCTTGAGCAACGCGTTGAAGCTGTGGCGCGAGAGCATGTGCACTTCATCGATCAGGTAGACCTTGAAGCGGCCGCGCGCCGGCGCGTACTGAACGTTGTCCAGCAGATCGCGGGTATCTTCCACCTTGGTTCGGGAAGCGGCGTCGATCTCGATCAGATCGACGAAGCGCCCCTGCTCGATCTCGCGGCAGTTGTCGCATTGGCCGCACGGCGTGGCGGTGATGCCGGTTTCACAGTTCAGGCCTTTGGCCAGCAGGCGCGCGATGGTGGTTTTCCCCACGCCGCGCGTGCCCGAGAACAGATAGGCGTGATGGATCCGCCCCAGCGAGAGGCCGTTGGCCAGCGCGGTCAGGACATGTTCCTGGCCGACCACGTCTGCGAACGTTTGAGGGCGCCACTTACGGGCGAGAACCTGATAGCTCATTAATACCGGAGAAGTCGAGGAATCTGGAGGGTCATGCTAACACAGCCCCGCGGCGATCCGCGAGGCCGTTATGCCCAAGGGGCGATGCCGCATCAATGGCCGGCGAAGTCCACCAGGCAGTAGCAGTCGATGCCCAGCTTGTTCAGACGCGCTTCCCCGCCCAGATCCGGCAGGTTGATGATGAATGCGGCGTCGTTCACTTCACCGCCCAGGCGGCGGATCAGTTTGGTGGTCGCTTCGATGGTGCCGCCGGTCGCCAGCAGATCGTCCACCACCAGCACTTTGTCACCCGCGGTGATGGCGTCGGTGTGGATCTCCAGCTTGTCGGTGCCATACTCCAGCTCATAGCTTTCGCTGAGCGTGGCGCGCGGCAGTTTGCCCGGTTTGCGTACCGGCACGAAACCGACGCCCAACGCCAGCGCGACGGGCGCGCCGAACAGGAAACCACGCGCTTCGGTACCCACCACCTTGGTCACGCCCGCTTCGCGATAGCGCTCAACCAGCAGCTCGATACTGGCGGCGTAGGCCAACGGGTTTTCCAGCAGGCTGGTCACGTCGCGGAACAGGATGCCCGGCTTCGGATAATCCGGGATGGTTTTGATACTGTCTTTAATAAACTGAAGCTGCTGCGCAGTAGCGGTCATAATTGTTGCCTGATAAAACTGCCTGAAAACCGGCGCGCCGCTCACCCGCCGCCGCCGGGTGAAACACACCGGAGATGAAATGGCAGGCGATCCGCGCACGAAAACGCCCAAATCTATGCAAACTGGCGGACAAATGCAACTCTCCCCTGCATCTTTCAACCCGCAGCGTTGTTGACTGCACGCATTCCCCCCGGTCACTTACCTAAGTAAGCTCCCGGGGATGCCTGCGTTTGTCGCCTGGCTGCGGCTTGAAAGCTATTGGGGAGTTTAAGGGACAATCAGCGCTGTTTTTGTTGCGGCAGGTCAATAACCGGCAGGCGCAGCATAAAGGTCAGCAAAATGGCCAGCATCAGCAGCAACAGCCCGCGCACCCACCAGATTTTCACCAGCCACAGCGAACAGGCGAAGGTGAGCACGATCACCAGCACCGCCTTCCACTTCGCTCCCGGCGGCAGCGCGCGATGCTGTTGCCAGTGGCGCAGGTAGGGGCCGAACCAGGAGCGGTGCAGCAGCCAGTGATGAAAGCGCGGCGAAGAGCGGGCGAAACACCAGGCGGCCAACAGCAGAAACGGCGTGGTCGGCAACAGCGGCAGCACCACGCCCAACGTCGCCAGCACCACCGCCAGCCAGCCCAAAATGATCAATAACCCACGCGTCATGCGGCTCTTCGCTCCTCAATCGGTTGCCGCCTACTGTAGCATCGGCGCCGCGCCGGCGGAATATGCGTGCGGCGCTTGTTTCACGGCAGGATCGCGGGCAAGCTTACGCCTGGTGAAATCAAGAGGGAGCTTATGTGAGCACTCAGCGTCTTTGACAGGTGTTGGCACAGCAGTTCGCGGCGCTGGCGGCCGAAGTGACCCCGCGCGGCGACGTTCCGATCCCGCAGGCGCGCTTCGACGCCGCCCTGTTCGCCAACCGCGGCACGCGGCTGCGCGACTACCTGGCCGAGGTGGAGAAGAATTTCGCCCAGCTGCAAAGCGCCGCCAACGACAGCCGCACCAGCCAGGTGGCCTTTCTGGCCGAAAAACTGGTGGCTCAGATCGCCGCCCTGCAGCGCGAGCTGGCCACCCAAGCGCTGCGGCGCAAGAACCAGCCGAAAGAAGCCCCTGAGGCCGATCTGTACCACAAGCTGGCCGAGCATCAGGACTACGAACGCCGGCTGATCGCCATGATTCAGGATCGGGAAAGCCTGCTTGGCCGCCAGACCACGCTGGCGGCGCAGCAAAAGCTGCAGCACGAGCTGGCGGCGCTGGAGGGGCGCCTGATGCGCTGCCGCCAGGCGCTGGCGCGCATCGAGCGCAATATCGAGCGCAAAGAAAACGGTTTTTGAAGATTTATCACAATATTTTAATGATTATTCCCGGTTGCGCGCCGGGTTCACTATACTCTGCCGGTACGCGAGTTATTCATTCCATTAATTAAGCGCAGGTGCTATGTCTCTGGAAAACGCCTCACCCGAACTGCAGCTGGCGGTAGACTTGATTTACCTGCTGGAATGCAACGAGATCGATCCGGCCACCGCGCTGGCTGCGCTGGATATCGTCAAACGGGATTATCAGGAAAAACTGCAGCGCGCCGGCGTCACCTCTCCCTATCTGCCTGCCGGACAGTAATCAGGGACAGCGCCGCTGTCCCTTTCTTCTTTCAACGCTCATCAACCCGCCGTCTGGCCGCCTTCGTCCGGCGAGCTGAGCGCGCAAATAATAAGGAAAAAAAAACGTGTCGCGGCAGCGATGCGCCGACAAACGTGAGCGGCGCCAGAGAAGGCAGAATCAATCAGCGCTGCATGATTTAGCTTCGGATCGGTTAAGAAGCCTGAAGATTGTCACGGCCGCCGGCGGGCAACGAACAACAAAAGCGTTGCAGCTGATGGCCCGTTGCAGCGGAATCAGAAAGTCAGCACTTTTTCCGCCGCCAGCGTCCACTGCGCCAGCTCGACCAACGTACCGATCGCCACGCCGTCCGCCAGCGGCAAGCGGCTGACGCCGCGCGCGTCGGCACAGGTCTTGCACAGCTTGACCGGCACCTGCTGCGCGGTGAGGATCTCCAGCATCTGCTGCAGGTGGTATCCCTCGTGCGGCTGCTGCCCGGCCAGCCCGGCCACCACCGCATCGGACATCAGAAACAGCCGCAGGTCGAGACTGCTCTACTGCTCTTTCATGGCGATGGCCAACCGCAGCGCATTAAACAAGGATTCATGGCCATAGGCGGCGCCATTGGCGATGAGAACGATGGATGACATGAAATCTCTCCTTATAAAGGAAGGCGGTCGGCGTCAGACGTCGCCGCGTCGGGTTTGAGGCGCAAGGTGGGGCAAAACTGCAGCATTTCCAAAAACGCGTCCACCAGCGCTTCGGCTTCGGCCCGCAGATCGAAACTTTCCGGCATAAACAGCCAGTTTTCCATCAGGCCGGTGATCTAACCGCGCAGGATGATCGCCGCGCGGCGGGTATGTAAATCGGCGGGTAATTGCCCGTGGTGAATGCAGTTATACAGCACCGCTTCAATGCGTTCGTAGCCGGCGAGGTAGAGCACCTTGCGCGAATCCAGCAGCGGCATCATTTCACCGACAAACTCGCATTTGTGGAATATAATTTCCATCAACGCCCGCCTACGGCCGTCTTCAACCGTAGACGTCAGAATGTAAATCAGAATTTCTCGGATAACCCGCAGTGGATTATCGGGAAACTTTGCCTGATACTCTGTTTCGAGCTGGTCAATTTTCGGCTCGGTAGATTCCCAAACTTCATTAAACAGGTCTACCTTATTCTTGAAGTGCCAGTAAATGGCTCCACGCGTAACCCCGGCAGCGGTGGCAATATCTGTCAGTGACGTTGCAGCAACGCCACGTTCAGAGAACTCTCTCACCGCAGCATCAAGGATTTGCTGTCGGGTTTCTTGCGCCTGCTGTTTGGTTTTTCGTGCCATGGCATTGTTATTTAGGGGGAGTGTGATTTACATACATTCGCGAATGTATGTACCATAGCACGCACATATAATTAACGCAGCAATGGGTTTTAAAGCTTGTGATCCATTGATCATTTTGAAATCGGACACTTGAGGTTTTTCTATGAACAAAAACAGAGGGTTAACGCCTCTGGCGGCCGTTCTGATGCTTTCAGGCAGCTTAGTGCTAACAGGATGTAACGATAAAGAAACCCAACAGCAAGGCGCCCAACAACAGGCGCCTGAAGTGGGCGTAGTCACCTTGAAGGCCGAGCCTCTCAACATCACTACCGATCTTCCTGGCCGCACCGCTGCGTATCGTATCGCCGAAGTTCGCCCTCAGGTCAGCGGCATCATCCTGAAGCGCAACTTCGTTGAAGGCAGCGATATCAAGGCCGGGACGTCTCTGTACCAAATCGATCCCGCCACCTATCAAGCCAGCTACGACAGCGCGAAAGGCGATTTGGCCAAAGCACAGGCCAGCGCTTCCATCGCACGCGTGACGGTAAACCGCTACAAGCCATTGCTGGGTACCAGCTACATCAGCAAGCAGGACTACGACAACGCCGTCTCCACCCTGCAGCAGGCGGATGCCGCCGTGGTGGCCGCCAAGGCCGCCGTGGAAACCGCGCGCATCAACCTGGCGTACACCAAGGTGACCTCCCCGATCTCCGGCCGCATCGGCAAGTCCGCCGTGACCGAAGGCGCGCTGGTCAGCAACGGCCAGGCGACCGCCCTGTCCACCGTGCAGCAGCTGGATCCGATGTATGTCGACGTCACCCAGTCGAGCACCGACTTCCTGCGCCTGAAGCAAGAGTTGGCCAGCGGCGCGCTGAAGCAGGAAAACGGCAAGGCTAAAGTGAAACTGCTGCTGGAAAACGGCACCGAATACGCACAGGAAGGCACGCTGGAATTCTCCGACGTCACCGTCGACGAGACCACCGGCTCCATCACCATTCGCGCCCTGTTCCCTAACCCGAACGATACGCTGCTGCCGGGCATGTTCGTGCGCGCCCGTCTGGACGAAGGCGTGCGCAGCGATGCGCTGCTGGTGCCTCAGCAAGGCGTAACCCGCAACCCGCGCGGCGAAGCGACGGCGTTGGTGGTAGGGGCAGACGACAAAGTTGAGCTGCGCACGCTGAAGGCGGACCAGGCGATTGGCGACAAATGGCTGGTTACCGATGGCCTGAAAGCCGGCGATCGCGTGATCGTCTCCGGCCTGATGAAAGTGCATCCGGGCGCGCAGGTAAAAGTGCAGGAAGTTGACACTCAGGCGCAAAAACAGCCGCAGTCTGAAGCGCAGAAGTCATAAAAAGGAGCCTGTAATACATGGCTAAGTTCTTTATAGACCGCCCAATTTTCGCCTGGGTAATCGCCATCATCGTCATGTTGGCGGGGGTGCTTGCAATAATGAAACTGCCTATTGCGCAGTATCCCACTATTGCACCGCCGGCGGTGAGTATTTCCGCCAACTACCCGGGCGCAGATGCCAAAACGGTGCAGGATACCGTCACGCAGATTATCGAACAGAACATGAACGGTATCGATAACCTGATGTACATGTCCTCCACCAGTGATTCCTCTGGTAGCGTCACCATTACCCTGACGTTTGAATCCGGCACCGATCCTGACATCGCGCAGGTTCAGGTCCAGAACAAACTGTCGTTGGCCACCCCATTGCTGCCGCAAGAAGTTCAGCAACAGGGCCTGAAAGTAGAAAAATCCAGCAGCAGCTTCCTGATGGTGGCCGGCTTCGTTTCCGACGATCCGAACATGACTCAGGACGATATTGCGGACTACGTGGCGTCCAACATCAAGGATCCGATCAGCCGTTCGTCCGGCGTGGGTGAAGTGCAGCTGTTCGGTGCCCAGTACGCGATGCGTATCTGGCTGGATCCGAACAAGCTGAACAACTACCAGCTGACGACCACGGACGTGACCTCCGCCATCACCGAGCAGAACAACCAGATCGCCGCAGGCCAGCTGGGCGGCCTGCCGCCGGTGCCGGGGCAGCAGTTGAACGCCTCGATCATCGCGCAGACCCGTCTGACTTCGCCGGAAGAGTTCGGCAAGATCCTGCTGAAGGTGAATACCGACGGTTCCCAGGTACGCCTGCGCGACGTCGCTCACATCGAGCGCGGCGCGGAAAGCTATGCCGTTACCGCTCGCTATAACGGTAAGCCTGCCGCCGGTCTGGGTATCAAACTGGCAACCGGCGCCAACGCCTTGAACACCGCCAAAGGTGTGAAAGATGAGCTGGCCAAGATGACGCCATTCTTCCCGCAAGGGATGAAAGTGGTTTATCCGTACGACACCACCCCGTTCGTTAAGATCTCCATCAACGAAGTGGTGAAAACGCTGATCGAAGCCATCATCCTGGTATTCCTGGTGATGTATCTGTTCCTGCAGAACTTCCGCGCGACGCTGATCCCAACCATCGCGGTGCCGGTGGTGCTGCTGGGGACCTTTGCGATACTCGCGGCGTTCGGCTTCTCGATAAACACCCTGACGATGTTCGGCATGGTGTTGGCGATCGGCCTGCTGGTGGATGACGCCATCGTGGTGGTGGAAAACGTCGAGCGCGTCATGGCCGAAGAGGGGCTGCCGCCGAAAGAAGCCACCCGTAAATCGATGGGCCAGATTCAGGGCGCGCTGGTGGGTATCGCCATGGTGCTGTCGGCGGTATTCGTGCCGATGGCGTTCTTCGGCGGTTCAACCGGCGCCATCTATCGCCAGTTCTCGATCACCATCGTGTCCGCGATGGCGCTGTCGGTGCTGGTGGCCTTGATCCTGACGCCGGCACTGTGCGCCACCATGCTCAAACCGATCCCGAAAGGCGATCACGGGGTTAAAACAGGCTTCTTCGGCTGGTTTAACCGCATGTTCGAGAAAAGCACGCATCACTATACCGACAGCGTGGGCAACATCCTGCGCAGCACCGGTCGCTATCTGATCATCTACCTGCTGATCGTGGTTGGCATGGGCCTGCTGTTCCTGCGCCTGCCTTCCTCGTTCCTGCCGGACGAAGATCAGGGCATCCTGTTGACCATGGTGCAGCTGCCTGCCGGCGCCACCGAGTCCCGCACCAACAAAGTGCTGGAAGAAGTCTCCGACTACTTCCTGAACAAGGAAAAGGACAACGTGGTTTCGGTGTTTACCGTCGCGGGCTTCGGCTTCAACGGTAACGGCCAGAACAACGGCCTGGCATTCGTCAGCCTGAAAGACTGGGGCGAGCGTCCAGGGAGCGAGAACAAGGTCGAAGCGATCGCGGGTCGCGCCATGGGCGCATTCTCGCAGATTAAAGAAGGCCTGGTATTCCCGTTCAACCTGCCGGCGATCATCGAACTCGGTACCGCAACCGGCTTCGACTTCGAGCTGATTGACCAGGGCGGCCTGGGGCACGAGAAACTGACCGAAGCGCGTAACCAGCTGTTGGGCATGGTTGCTCAACATCCGGACGTGCTGGTGGGCGTGCGCCCGAACGGCCTGGAAGATACGCCGCAGTTCAAACTGATCGTCGATCAGGAGAAAGCCAAGGCGCTGGGCGTCAGCATCACCACCATCAACAGCACGCTGAGCACCGCGCTGGGCGGCTCGTACGTCAACGACTTCATCGACCGCGGTCGTGTGAAGAAGGTATACGTACAGGCCGACGCGCCGTTCCGTATGCTGCCGGAAGACATCAACAAGTGGTACGTGCGCGGCACGAGCGGCCAGATGGTGCCATTCTCCGCCTTCTCTTCGGCGAAATGGGAATACGGCTCACCGCGCCTGGAACGCTATAACGGCTTGCCGTCGATGGAAATTCTGGGCCAGGCCGCACCGGGCAAGAGTACCGGTGAAGCGATGAACCTGATGGAACAGCTGGCGTCCAAACTGCCAAGCGGCATCGGTTACGACTGGACCGGCATGTCCTATCAGGAACGTCTGTCGGGCAACCAGGCGCCGGCGCTGTACGCCATCTCAATTCTGGTGGTGTTCCTGTGTCTGGCGGCGCTGTATGAAAGCTGGTCCGTGCCGTTCTCGGTCATGCTGGTATTGCCGCTGGGGGTTATCGGTGCGTTGCTGGCCGCGACGATGCGCGGCATGAACAACGACGTGTACTTCCAGGTGGGGCTGCTGACCACCATCGGTCTATCGGCGAAGAACGCCATCCTGATCGTGGAATTCGCCAAGGATCTGATGGAGAAAGAAGGCAAAGGCCTGATCGAAGCGACGTTGGAAGCGGTGCGTATGCGTCTGCGTCCAATCCTGATGACGTCTCTGGCCTTCATCCTCGGGGTTCTGCCGCTGGTTATCAGCAGCGGTGCGGGCTCCGGCGCACAGAACGCGGTAGGTACCGGCGTAATGGGCGGGATGATCACCGCCACCGTCTTGGCGATCTTCTTCGTGCCGGTGTTCTTCGTGGTGGTTCGCCGCCGCTTCAGCAAGAAGAACGAAGACCTGGAACACAGCCATCCGGTAGAGCACCACTGATCGCTCAGTGATGTGACATTCACCCGATAATCGAAAAGGCCGCGCATGCGGCCTTTTTCTTTTGCTTCAGTTGCTTAATGCAAACCGTTCTCATTAATTCACTCGTGGGCGCAATTTACGCTTGATCGCGACGCCGGGTCGGCGCATAATTATTGTTATAGTATAACATTACACGAGAGAGCCATTATGAAACCCGGCATCCATCCCGATTACCGCACCGTGGTCTTCCACGACGTCAGCGCCAACGCCTACTTTAAAGTGGGATCGACCATCAAAACCGATCGCACCATCGAGCTGGACGGCGAAAGCTGGCCGTATGTCACCCTCGACGTCTCTTCCGCTTCGCATCCGTACTACACCGGCAAGCAGAAAGACTATTCCAAAGAAGGCAGCACGGCGCGCTTCCAGCAGCGCTTTGGCCGCTTTATCGGCAATAAGTAACAAGGAAATCCCATGCAGGTATTGAGTTCATTGCGTTCGGCGAAAAATCGCCACCCGGATTGCAAAGTCGTGCGTCGTCGTGGCCGCATCTATGTGATCTGTAAAAGCAATCCGCGATTCAAAGCGGTACAGGGACGTAAGAAAAAGCGTTAACTCCCCAGTGTCATCTGTCGCAAAGCCCCGTTGCTGCTCAACGGGGCTTTTTTTATGGCGAGAAAGTGCCTGCAAGCTGTCCCCCGCCGGCAGGCGGGGGCAGAGGTTACTTCATGCTGCTCAGCAGCGCGTCGACATTGTGTTTGAACGCCTGTTCATAGGTGGCCGCCGGGCCGCCCGTACGGGAGAGCGCTTCAGGGTACAGCTCGCCGCCCGCCTTGGCGCCGGTGGCGGCGGCAATCTGTTTCACCAACCGCGGATCGGTCTGATTCTCGATAAAGTAAGCGTTGACCTTTTCCTGTTTGATCTGCTTGATCAGGCCGGCCACGTCGCTGGCGCTGGCTTCGGCCTCGGTGGAAAATCCGACCGGGGCAAGGAAAGTGACGCCATACTCTTGCCCAAAGTAACCAAAAGCATCATGGCTGGTCAGCACTTTACGTTTCTGTGGCGGCACTGCGGCGAACTGGGTTTTGGCCCACAGGTCCAGCTTTTGCAGTTGCTGAATGTATTCGGCCCCGCGCTGGCGAAAATAGTTGGCATCCTCGGGATCGGCGGCAATCAGGGCGTTCATCACGTTGGTGGCGTACTGCACGCCGTTTTTCATGCTGTTCCAGGCGTGAGGATCGGTAATCGCTTTGCCGTCCTCCTCCATCTGGCGGGTGCTGATGCCCTGTGAAGCGGTGATCACCTGCCCTTTATAACCCGAAGCGCTGACCAGGCGATCGATCCACCCTTCCAGCCCCAGTCCGCTGACGAATACCACATCAGCCTGAGCCAACTTTTTGCCGTCCTGCGGCGAAGGCTCGAAACTGTGCGGATCGCCATCCGGCCCCACCAGCGTGCTGACCTTGACGTGATCGCCCCCCACCTGTTTGACGATATCGCCCAGAATGGAAAAGCTGGCGACGGCGTCGACGGTCTTCGCCATCGCCAATGGGCTGGCCAGCAGCGCAGCGACCGCCAGCGATATAGGTAAACGTTTCATACTTTCTCCTTGCAAATGGCACTTCTCAACGGCGCGCGAAGGCGTAAATGCCTCCGCGCGTTCCAAACAGGATCGAGACGAAAAAGATGACGCTGGCGCTGAGCACGATCGCCGGGCCGGCGGGCAGCGAAGCGTAATAGGACCACACCAACCCAATCAGGCTGGAAAGCGCGCCGATGCCCATCGCCGTCGCCAGCGTCTGCGGCAGATTGCGCGCCCAGAAGCGCGCGCTGGCGGCGGGCAGCATCATCAGCCCCACCGACATCAGGGTGCCGAGGATCTGGAATCCCGCCACCAGATTGACCACCACCAGCGCCAGAAACAGGCCGTGGATCAGCGCCAACCGGCGCGGCGCATTGACGCGCAGGAACGTGACGTCGAAGGACTCGATCACCAATGCACGGTACAGCGCCGCCAGCGCCAGCAGCGAAACCGAGGCGATCGCTCCGACCATCAGCATCGCCTGCGCATCCACCGCCAGGATCGAACCGAACAGCACGTGCAGCAGATCCACGCTGGAGCCGCGCAGCGAGACCAGCGTGACCCCCAGCGCCAGTGAGCCCAGATAGAACCCGGCGAAGCTGGCGTCCTCTTTCAGCGGCGTGCGGCGGCTCACCAGGCCGGACAGCATCGCCACCGCCAGCCCGGCGATAAAACCGCCCACCCCCATCGCCACCAGCGACATGCCGGAGATCAGATAGCCGATCGCCGCACCCGGCAACACCGCGTGGGACAAGGCATCCCCCACCAGGCTCATGCGGCGCAGCAGCAAAAACACGCCCAGCGGGGCGGCGCTGAGCGACAACGCCAGGCACGCCATGAGCGCGCGGCGCATAAAACCGAAAGAGAGGAAAGGATCGATAAGCCCATGCCACAGCATCATGGCGCCACCGCCCGCAGATCCGGCTGCCGTTCGGCGGCGTGATACCTCGGCACTTGTTCCAATACCCGCTCGGCCGCGCCCCAGTGGCAAGCCTGCGGCGTCAGCAACAGCACCTGTGGAAAATGCTCGGCGACCATCGACATATCGTGCAGCACGGCGATCACCGTTTTCCCCTGCCGATGCAGTTGCGCGATCGCCTGCAGCAGGATCTGCGTGGTGGCGCTGTCGATGCCGGTAAAAGGTTCATCCAGCAAAATCAGCGGCGCCGGTTGAACCAGCAGGCGCGCAAACAGCACCCGCTGCAGCTGGCCGCCGGACAGTTCGCCCACCGGGCTGCGCGCCAGCGCGCTCATGCCAACGTTCGCCAGCGCCTCATTGACCTGGCTTGCCGCACGCCTGTTCATACCGCCGAACATGCCGCTTTGCGGCCAACAGCCCATCGCCACCAGATCGCTTACCGCGATCGGGAATTGCCGATCCAACTCGGCCTGCTGCGGTAGATAAGCCCTGCGCGGTGGCTTGCCGCCGCTAAAACTCAGACTGCCGCCCAGCGGCGGCAACAATCCGGCGAGCGTTTTCAGCAACGTCGATTTCCCGGCCCCGTTGACGCCCACCACCGCGGTTAACGAACCGGCGCTGAACTGCCCGCTCAGCGGCGGGAAAAGCGGCGTGACGCCATAGCCTATCGCCAGCTGGCGCAAGGAGATCATGGCAGCGATACCGCCCAGAAGATGCCGAGCCACAGCAGGGCCAGCAGCGCAACGGCCCCCGCACAGCGCGCGGCGGCGGAGGTGGTAAACAACGAATTCAGTGACGGCGCGGCGTCATGTTGTGAAGAGGGAGTCAATGTGGTGACCAAAATGATGGGTTAATAGTTATAATATAACATCACACCCATTGCCACATCTCAAGCTATGGCGCGACAATAATGCAACGGAACGTAACAGTCCTTCGCGCAGCGGCGCTTCCCCCCGCAGCCTCCTTATCAAATCCAGGGATATTCCCATTCGGTTGAAATGTTGGCATAAGGTAAAAAACAGCGGTAAATCGAAAAATTTACCGGCGTGAGTGAAAAAGGAGTAAGATAAGCAGATAACATTGCTGTTGGCCGAGATTAATGCTTGTTACCCTTGCCTGTAACCTGGACGTCAACGCACTTTCTGTTAAAAAATTAAAGAAAGTGATTAATGACAATATAGCGGAGTTAGTGCCGGCGCTGACCAGCGGACTGAGTTTTTATTCTGAAAGCGCACGCTATGCCGAAGATTCATTAGAAATACTTGATATAGTACGACAAGGTGACGGCGATTATTCAATGAGTTATCGCTATAAGTGGGGAATTTTTAATGCCTGTCTGGATATCAACAGCGAAGATATCATCAACGACAGCGTACGGTTCCGAGTGACGGAGCGGGGTTTAATCTTCGACATCATTGATAACTCACGGCCATCAACTGCGGATGAATTGTAAGTTTACGTAATAACTGCAGGCCAAACGCGAAAAAATGATTTATATTCATTTTACGGGAAGTTTATTTAACCACCGTTAAGCTGCCTCCGTCCATGATGTAAATCAGCTTACTCACATAGTGTTATCACACCGCAATTAAGACTTACGGAGGGGATGATATGGATGAGTATTCGCCTAAGCGACACGACATTGCTCAGCTCAAATTCTTGTGCGAAAATTTGTATGATGAAGGTATCGCTACCCTGGGAGACAGTCACCATGGGTGGGTCAACGATCCGACGTCCTCCGTCAACCTGCAGCTTAATGAGTTGATCGAACATATCGCTTCGTTTGTGATGAGTTATAAAATTAAATACATGGACGAATCAGACCTGTCGGAGTTAGTCGAAGAATATCTCGACGATACCTATACGCTGTTCAGCAGCTACGGTATCAATGATTCCGACCTGCGCCGCTGGCAAAAAACCAAGGCGAGATTATTCAGAATGTTCTCAGGAGAGGACATCTGTACGACAATGAAAACTTAGGGGATAATTATTCCCGAGCTATTTTACGGTTATTAAACTAAAGGCCACCATGACTAAAACCGACTATCTGATGCGTTTACGTAAATGCACCACGATTGATACTCTCGAACGTGTTATTGAGAAAAATAAGTACGAGCTTTCCGATGATGAACTGGAGCTGTTTTACTCAGCGGCCGATCACCGTCTGGCGGAGCTCACCATGAACAAACTGTATGACAAAATCCCCACCTCCGTTTGGAAATATGTCAGATAATCATCCCCCAACGCGTTGAGCCGATGCTTTTATCGGCTTCAATGTTCAAACTGAATACGTATTTTTCCTATTGACAATGAAATGTTAATTACGTTCATTTTTATCGTTAATAATAAATAGAAACAATTCTCTGTTCATGTCCGGGGTATTACGCCTTAACGCGATTAACGCGTGCTGTCTCTCGCACTCCCTGCTTATCGGCCACACGCGTCACGGTCATGCCGTCGCTCTTCCCTATTACCTTCGCGGCCACGCCGCCGCACTGCCTCGCCGGGCGGCGTGATCGCCCCGTAAAATCAGAGCATGCGGCGCAAAATCGCCTGCCCGGCGAAGCAGTGGTGTTTAATCACCGCCGCTATGTGCAGCACGATCATGGCCGACAGCGCGATGCACGAATAACGGTGCACGGCGAAAAAGAAGCGGTTAACGTCGAGATTTGCTATCGGGCGAGGGAAGTCGATCGCACCGAAAACGGCAAAGCCGTGCTCCAGCATAAGGAATCCACTGAGCAGCACCACGAAAATCAGCAGGTAGAATATTTCGTGCAGCAAATGCACCAATCCCTTCTCGTGCCCTTGCAGCATATCGCCATAGGGCACCTTAGGCCGGAAAAAACGCCAGATAAAGCGCGCCATCATCAGCGGTGTCAGCACCAAGGCCAGCGACATATTGGTCACGGAAAAAAAGGCGAAGATGCGTGCATCCGTCATAAAATGCAGTGAATAACCAACGATCATTACGTAGATCATCACGGCGGCAATGCCCCAATGCAGTAACCGACTGAAAAGATCGTAACGGGCAGGTTCGTGTGACATAAAACTCCTTTAAAAGCGGCCATCGCTGGCCGCTTGGCTATCCGATTTACGCTTACTTTTTCACGACCCAGGCATCCTGCCAGTTGGAACCCACGCCCGGCTCAAAGTGAGTCGCGCCGCTGTTCCACTGCATGCAGTAACCGCTGTAAGGGAAAGGTTTGCACTGATATACCTTGCCGTCTTTCGGTTGCAGCACCGTGGTGCCGGCAGTGTATTTACTCAGCGCGTTCGGGAAGACGAAGTTATAGTCGCCGTTGCCGCCGCCACCGCCGGTGGATTCCGCCTCCAGGTTGAAGTTTTCGATATCTGGTTGAATGCTCTGCCCGTTGTCGTTGCTGGCGATCACTTTCAGCATGTGGTGGCCTTTGCTGACGTTGCTCAGCGCCATAGTCAGCGGCTGGCTGGCGTCTTCCAGCGTCGCTTTCAGGTAGCCTTTTTCCGTCTGGCCGTGGTCGTAAACGCGCGCTTCAACCGTCAGTTTGCCTTTGACCTCGGCATTGAAGGTCAGCTGAGCTTTGCCGTCCTTGATTTTGGTGCTGGACAGGTTGCCGATGCGGATCTCTTCGGTGATAGCCGGCGTTTCTTCCTCATAGGAAATCACCACGCTCTTCATCGTGCTGCCCTGCTTGGCGTAGACCGCGTTGTTGCCAAACACCGGATTGACGTTGCCTTTGCCGTCTTTCACCCCGGCACGCACCGCTTTCTGTTCGGCGTTGATCTTGCTGGCCAGCGCGTGACCCCAGCGGTTTTTGTCGGTCAGCGTCTCACTGTCGATCGCCAGTTCGGTTTTCATCGTCAGCACTTCACCGTCCGCATCGAAGAAGCGGGCGATCACCTTGTCGCCAACCTGCAGGTTTTTACCGGTGAGGGAACCTTGCAGCTGCTTGCGCCATTCCGACACGACGCCGTCGTCTTCGAAGTTAACGTCAACCACCTGATAGAAACTGTTTACCGTGTCATTGATTTCCCACACGCCGTAAATCACCTGATAGCCGGTTCTCTCCGGCACCACGCACTGGTGCACTTCGCGATCTTTTGGCGGCTTGGCATGGCCATCAATCTCGCAGAACGGCTCTTTTTCGAAGGCCTCGCGCGACAGCGGCTTGTTCACATCCCAGTCCTGTTTGGTGATGTAGTAACGCCAGTTATTGGTTTTGTGCTTGGCGGTGTGGTACCAGGTGAACGTCTGTGGCCCCGGCTTCATGGTGTTCAACGCCCAGACGTTGACGCCCTGGCGATCCAACGACTCGAAGCCGTTCACCCCGCCGCTGGCCAGCTGGCCGTCGAGCGGCGTCGCGCCGCCAGGGAAGCCGGAAACCTGCTCGACGCTCTGCGGTTCCCACTGCGCCCGGCCGCAGTCGGTGTTGCTGCCCAGCTTGCACTTGTAGGCGCGGCTCTCGGGCACTTCGATATAACCGTGCGACCAGGCGGCCGAGGAGGCCGCGAGCGTTGCCATCATCAGGGCGATTTTGGATAATTTCATTACGACTCCAGTTAAATTTATTGGATTCCAACTGAGTGAGAAGAAACTCAAAGAGATGCGGCGATACCGCGAGAGGAATAATAAGTAGAAGCCCTGAACGCCCGGCACTTAGAATGCATTAAAATAATAAAACCTAATATCGTCATGATATTAAATGGCATGACAAACGTTTAAAATAATCCGGAAAGCGTGAAATACCGTAGCACCGAGCAAGAAAATAAATACACCGTACCAACACCGCAGAGAAAATAACGTGACATTGAAAAATATTGCCGCAGCGATCGTGGCATCCCTGCTGTTATCCGGCTGCCAGCACGCCGCCAAATCGGCTCCTGACGCCGCCACCCAACGCGACCAGCTGTCGTCGCTGGTCGGCGCCGGTCAATTTCTAAGAGACAGGTGCAACCGCGCCGATATTCCGGCCGGCGATAAGCTCGCGGCGGCGGCGCTGCAGGAAGCGAAGGAAAAAGATTGGACGCCGGCGCTCAATCGCGCCCAACTGCTTGCGGCGGGTAAACACGTCGCCGCGCAGCTGGAGGCCGACGCCACGCCGCTGCAGGAAAAGTGCCGTGAACTCAACCGCTCGCTGGCGCCTTTTTTAGCCCAGCTGCGTTAGCCCCCTATCGGCAGCTCAAGCCACTGACAGGCCACCGCGCCGGCGCCCGCCGTCGCCAGCCCCGGCCCGAAAGGCAGGGGTTGGGCCGCATCGCCGCCGCGCCACGCGCGCAGCAACAGCCACAGCAGGCTGCCGGCGGAGGCGAACAGCAGGATCGACGGCAAAGCGGCATAGCCGCCCCAGGCGCCAAGCGCCGCCAACAGTTTGAAATCGCCGTATCCCAGCCCCTCGCGGCCGGTCGCCAAACGAAATCCCCAATACAATAGCCAGAGCGCCAGATAGCCCGCCATCGCGCCAATGACCGCCGCCGGCAAAAAGGCCGGGTGCGCCAAGCAATGCCACAGTAAGCCGATCCACAGCAGCGACAGCGTCAGGCAATCCGGCAGCAGCTGACATTGGCTGTCGATCGCCGCCAACGCCAGCAACAGCGCAACCAACGCCAGCATGAAAAACCAATCCACCCCGATGCCGAGCCGCCAGGCCAGCGTTATCCCCATCAGCATCAGAAATAATTCCAGCAGTGGATAACGCACGGCAATAGGACGGCGGCAATAACGACAGCGGCCACGCAACAGCAGCCAACTTAATAAAGGAATATTATCGAACGCCGATAATTTTTTTGTGCATGACGGACAGAATGAACGCGGCCAAAAGAGATCGAACCGCTCGGCCTGCGCCGTTTCCATTTCGCGCTCAAGCATAATGGGCAGCCGATAAACGACTACGTTAATAAAACTGCCGACGCACAGACTCAACACGGCGCTAAATAACAGCCAGTGTTCATCTGCCGCCGCGTTTATAGCAAATAGCATGATTTTTTCTGATCCCTGATGATTCTTTCGCGTTGGTTACATCGACGGCTGCGTCGTTACCCGCAGCAGGTTGACCTGCACTACGCCCGGCGCCTGCTCCGCGCGCTCCACGGCGAGCGCCAGCACGCGGATGCCATGCTCACGCTGCAGGGCGGCCAGCCACGACAGCAGGCTTTCAAACGGCACAGGCGGCAGCCCCACCTGCATCTGCGCATCACTTTCCGTCAGGGCGACGATGGGGACGCGGAACGCCTGCGCGCTCTGCCGCAGCAGCTCCGGCAGTTGCTCGCGCGCAGCGGCATCCGGCGGCAAGCGCGCCTGCAGTTGCTGGATGACGCGTGCCTGCCCCTGCAGCGCGGCCAGGCGCTGTGCGCTTTTCTGCGCCTGTGAAAACTGATACAGGCAGTAGCCGCAGGCTGCCAGCAGCAACAGGCTTAACAGCACCGCCCGCCGCAACGCCTTATCGCGCCACCCGATATTCATCGCTCACCTCTCACCGTCAGGATCGCCTGGTTGGACGCACCGCCTTCGCTGAACGCCATGCTGACCTCGCCGTCGTTAACCGGCGCCGGCAGCGGCACGTCGTTTCTGTTCACCGTCACCACCAGACGATCGTCGGTGGCGTCGAAAGCCAGCGCCTGCAGCTGCGGGGGCGCCCATAACGCGAGCGCCCCGGCCGCGTAGGGCAACAACCTGAACAGCTGCGGCGCATTCAGGGCATCCTGCATACGCCGCACCCGCGCTTTCGCCGCCTGCTCGGCAAACGCCGACGCGGCCTGGCCCGGCAGCAGGTGCCGTGAGAGCGCCGCAATCTGGCTCTCGCTCTGCCGGGCCATCTGTTGGTGATGCAAACCGCCCACCAGCAGCGAACCGCTGAGCAACAGCAGCGCGCAGGCGGTCTTGTCGGGCAGGCGGCGCGGCCAGCGTACGCTCGGTTTGAAACGTCCCTGCAGCAGCGTGAATGTACTGTTCCAGGCCTCTTCCGCCAGTCGCCAGAGCGGATCCTCGTCAATGCGCGCCGCTTCCCAGCCCGCCGGAACCTCCCCGCCGCGGTGCAGACACCAGTCCGGCGTCGGCAGTGAAGCGCAGCCCAGCCAGGCGTCGGGCAGCTGCATTCCCTGCCCGCTTCCCGTTCGGATCAACCAGTGGTTGCGCCAATGCAGCGCGCTGCATTGGCCGGGCAGCGGCAATGCCAGCACGTCGGGCAGCATTTTATCGGCGCGAATGCCTCTGGCGCTCAGGCGCTCGACCCATTCCTGCATCTGCGTCAGCGCGACGCCGGCGAGGGTGAAATCGCGCTGCGCCTTGTCCAGCACCGCCCAGTGCATCTGCTCGGCATCGGCCAATAACCCGGCCTCATGGGCGTAGGCCAGCGCCAGCGGCGTCGCCTGCCGGGCCTTGCCCTGGAATGTCGTTTTCCTCAGCGCCACATGACGGGCAGGCACCAACACCACGACGCGGCTGCCCTGCGCCATGGCCGCCAACTCGCCGCCGCCTTCGGTCAGATCGAGGTGGGCGCCAAAGCGGCAACTCGTCTCGCCGACGCGGCCCCAGCGCACATCGGCCATCAAGTCCTCGCTCAGCGCGATAAGCAGGATTGTATTCGCCACCCTTTACCCCTCCCCTCTGTCGAACAGGCGTCCGCTGACCGTGACGCCTGACTGGCCCGGTTGCAACGCGCTGACGAGCCGATAGCGCCCGTCGTTCAGCGTCAGCTGCAGCTGCGCAATCCAGCGGCTATCGTCGAACGTCAATCGCTCGCCGAGATCGTCGTCACCCAAGTCTTGCAGCGCTTTTTCCTGCGACAAAAACGCCAGCGTCTGCCAGCCCTGCGGCGGACGGGCCGCCAGCAGCGCCCGCAGCCGTTCATCGCTCAGGGCGTTCATCAGCATCGCCCGCAGCAGCGGTAATTGCGCCTCGCTCACGGCATCCGGGTTGATGCGCAGTTCGGCATCCGGCGCCGCACAAAGCTGCGGTGCCAGGCGCAGGTAAAGCTCACGATCGATGCCGGCCAGCTCCCGCAGTTCGCTGACATTCCCCATCAGATACCCCTCGTCATCGCCCCTGGCGACGATGGCCTCGGCAATCGCGGCCGCCTGCGCGTCGGCGATCCCCAGGTTGTTCAGTAACAGCATGAATATCCGCCTCTCCTTATTGGGGGGAACCCCCTCGCTATCCCCGGCCTCCGTTGGGCCGGCGGCGCGGATCAGGGCGTTTAGGTTGAAACAGGCATCGACGCGGCGCAGGCGTATCGCCACCTCCCCCTCTTCGGTACGCATACTGAACGCCGCTCCTGATGCTCCCCAGGCCTTGCGCTTCTCTCCCGCCTGCCGCAATCGCTGTTGGGCGTAGATCTCCCCGCCCAGCAGCAGCCATTTGGCCTTCAGCCGATCCTGTTGAGACTGGGTGCGCGCCAGCGAACGCTGCCAGTTGTCGTTGATATTGATCGCCACGATCGCCATCAGCGACATCAGCAGCAGCACCATCAACAGCGCCATACCGCGTTGTTTTTTCATGATGGCCTCGCGGCGGGCACCGTGACGATGCGGCGCACCTCCCCCAGCGCGGGGGTTTCGACGACGATCTCCACCGCCTGCGGCAGCAGCCCGCCGGCGCGCCAGGCCGTCAACCATTCGCCCTGCAGGTAAAAACGCAGGCGGAACCGCGTCACCTCCGGCAGCAGCAGCACGCTGCGCGCCGCCGCCTGCGGGCTGTCCAAACTCGGATAGCTGAGACGCTCGAGCCGCCCCTGCCGGTAGCGATACACCACCCGCTCCAGCGTGGCGCGCGGCAGCCGAGCGTGTGGATTCGGCCAGCCGTTTCGGATCAGCAGCAGCTGTATATCCGCGTCCTCGCCCACCGTCTGCCGCACCGCGAACTCCGGCACCGCCGGCAAGCGCTTATCGCCAATCGGCGCCCGCGCCTGCGCATGAGTGAAATCGCGTTCGACGATCGCCAGCGCCCGTTGCAGCTGGGTCAGCTGCGTCGATTTGCGCCGGGTGATTTCATCGCTTTTCAGCACGCCCCTAAAGACCGCCAGCGCGGTGAGCGACAGCATGGCGAACAGGGCGATGGCCAGCAGCATTTCCACCAGCGTAAAACCGCATTGCGAACCGCGTTTCATGGCAGTGCCCTGTAGGCCAGCATCTCCACCAGCGCGTTGCGATCCTGCGGATCGCGCCGGACTTCAATCGCGATCGCCCGCATTCCGGCGTCGCTGGTCTCCTGCCCGCGATAGCGCCAGTGCCAGGTTTCACCGGCCATCGCCGCAGTGCCCGAATGCCAGGCCAGCGTCGGCGGATGCGGGTCGAGCTGCAGCAGCGTCAACTGGTTGTCCGCCACCCACAGCGCAACGGTCTTGGCTTCGATCGCGCTCAGGCTGCGCACCTGGCCGCCGGTGCTGTTGATCAGCGCCAGGCAGCCGATGGCGAAGATCATCAAGGCCACCATTACCTCCAGCAGCGTCATACCCCGCTGGCGTTTAATTTTCCGCGTCATCGCAACGAATATCCGTCGTTTCAAATACGAAGTAACCGGGTGCCTGCAATCGCCACTGGCACTTGCCCTGCGACAGCGCCACGCTGAACGCCGTGGTTTCGCCCCCCGGATACAGCCACACCTGCGGCATCTGCGCCGCCGCGTCGTCAAGCGTGACGGCTTGCCCCTCAACGCTCAGCCGCAGCGCGATGCCCTCCGGCAAAACGTATTCATCCCGCCCCTCTTCGGCGACGACGCTGCGCCAACCGCCGCTGGAGAACGCCACGCCATAACTAACCCCTTCACGTTCGGCCCGCTCGGCGAGGGCATACAGCCAATGGTTCAGCCGCTCCCCCTGCCGCGCCAGCGGCTTCTCATCCGCAGGAAAACTCAGCATCACCAGGCCGCTGGTCACTCCCAGCAACAGCAATACCAGCATGATCTCCAGCAGCGTAAAGCCGCGTATGCGCCTCATGGCGCGTCGGCGTCGGCCACCCAGTTGCCGATGTCGTCATCGGTGTCGGCAACGCCGTCCTGGCCCAGAGAAAACACGTCCAGCTTGCCGTGGCGCCCCGGGTTGCGCAGACGGTACTCCTGCCCCCAGGGATCTTGCGGCAACCGGCGAATATAGCCGTCTTCGGGATAATTCCTCGGGATCGGCGCCAGCACCGGCCGGGTCACCAGCGCCGCCAGCCCCTGCTCCGCGCTGGGATAACGCCCGTTATCCAGCTTGTACATATCCAGCGCGTTCTCCAGCGCCACGATATCGCTGGCGGCCTTTTGCCGATCGGCCTTCTCCTTGTTTCCCATCAGGCTTGGAATGGTCAGGCTGGCCAACAGCCCCAGAATGACGATCACCACCATGATTTCCAGCAGCGTAAACCCTCGCTGCCGAGACCTGCTTGTCTTGCTGATATAACTCACTTTACTCTCCATTAATGGCATGATTAGCCGACCATATTATTGAGCTGCAATATCGGCTGTAGGATGGCCAAAATGATGAACAGCACCGAACCGGCCATCGCGATCACCAATAAAGGCTCGAACAACCCCAGCGCCAGCGTGATTTGCCGGCTGAAGGCCTCCTGCTGCATAGCCGCCGCCCGCTCGAGCATCATGTCCAGCTCACCGCTGCGCTCGCCGGACATGATCATGTGCCGCATCATCGGCGAGAACAGCGCGGTACCCTCGAGCGACGGCGATAACCCTTCGCCCTCCCGCACCCGCTCCATCGCCGCCAGTAGCCGTTCGCGGGCGGCGTCGTTGCCCAACACGCCGGCGCTGATGCGCATCGCCTCCAGCAACGGCACCGCGCTGGCGTTCAAAATGCTCAGCGTTTTGGCGTAGCGCGCCGTATTCACCGCCAGCGCCAGCTTGCCGACCACCGGCAACCGCAGGATGAACGCATGCCAGCGCACGCGCCGCGCCGGATCCCGCAGGCGATAGCGGAAAGCGCCGAGACTCGCCAGCGCCAACATCAGTGCCAACGCCCCCCATTGGCGCAGCCCGTCGCTGGCGCCGAGCAGCATCCGGGTCGACAGCGGCAAGGTCTGCTTCATATGCACAAACTGTTCGATCACCTTCGGCACCACCGCCGTCAACAGGATCGCCACCACGCCGATCGCCACCGCCGTCAGCACCATTGGGTACACCAGCGCCTGCACGATCTTGTTCTTCATTTGCTGGCGCTGTTCGACGTAGTCGGCCAGCCGCTCCAGCACCGGCGCCAGATGACCGGAAATCTCACCGGCCGCCACCATGGCGCAGTAGAGACGGTCAAAAATTCGCGGATGCTGCCCTAGAGCCTGCGCCAGCGGGAAGCCCTCCAGAATGCGCTGCCGCACCTGAGCCAACGCCGCCTGCAGGCCTTTTTTCTCCGTTTGCCGCGCCACCGCCATCAACGCTTCCTCGAGCGGCAGCGCAGCGGAGAGCAGCGTCGCCAGCTGCCGGGTCAACAGCGCCACATCGCCGCTGCTCACGCCGCTCATCCAGCGGCCAGCCAACATGCCGGCGAAAACGGGCCGCCCGCGCGCTTGCACCGCCAGCACCTGCCACCCCTTTTCACGCAGGCGATCGCGGGCGTGGCGCAGAGAATCCGCCTCCAACACGCCACGCTGGGCGCGCCCCTCACGATCGCAGGCGCGATAATCAAACTTCATCGCCGTCCCCTTCGCGCGTCACCCGCAGCACTTCCTCCAGGCTGGTCTCCCCGGCGCGCATTTTGGCGATCCCATCCTGGCGCAGCGGCAGGTAGCGTTCGGCGGCCAGTTTCGCGATGTCCAGCTCGCCGTCACCGCGATGGATCGCCATGCGCATCGGTTCATCCAGCACCAACAGTTCGTGCAAGCCGATTCGACCGTGATATCCCTGCCCGCCGCAGGCCTCGCACCCCAACGGGCGCCAGCAGGTCACCGCCTGCGTCGGTGGCAGCCCCAGCTGGCGCCGCTGCGCGTCAGACAGCGCATAGGGCTCGCGGCACTGCGGGCACAGCCGACGCACCAGGCGCTGCGCCAACACGCCGCTGAGCGAACTCGAAAGCAGAAACGGTTCGACCCCCATGTCCCGCAGCCGGGTCACGGCGCCGATCGCCGTGTTGGTATGCAGGGTCGACAGCACCAAATGCCCGGTCAATGAGGCCTGCACCGCGATCTGCGCCGTTTCGCCGTCGCGGATCTCGCCGATCAGCACCACGTCGGGATCCTGACGCAGCAGCGCGCGCAGGCCGCGTGCGAAGGTCATGTCCACCTTGGGATTCACCTGCGTCTGCGCGATGCCGGCCAACTCATACTCGACGGGATCTTCGATCGTCATGATGTTGCGCTGTTCATCGTTGATCTGGCTCAGCAGGGTATAGAGCGTGGTGCTCTTGCCGGAGCCGGTCGGCCCGGTGACCAAAATGATGCCGTGCGGCTGGCGGATCAGGCGCAGCAACGCCTGCTGGTGCGCCGGCGCCATACCCAGGCTGGGCAGTTCGAGCCGCACGCCCTGTTTGTCCAACAGGCGCATGACCACGCGCTCGCCGTGGCTGGCCGGCATCACCGACACCCGTACGTCGATCGCCCGCCCGCCGACCTTCAGCGCCATGCGCCCGTCCTGCGGCACGCGCTTCTCGGCGATATCCAGCTTCGACATCACCTTGATGCGCGACACCAGCAGCGCCGCCAGCTTGCGCTGCGGTGCCAGAATCCGCCGCAGCGCGCCGTCGATGCGAAAGCGGATCACCAGCTCGCTCTCGTAGGTTTCGATGTGGATATCGGAGGCGCGCTCTTTGATCGCCTCGCTCAGTAAAGCGTTGATCAGGCGGATAATCGGCGCATCGTCCTGTTCGTCCAACAGGTCTTGCTGCTGCGGCAGCTCTTCGGCCAGCGCGTAAAAATCCAGTTCGCCGCCCAGATCGTCGATCATTCTCTGCGCCTGGCCGCTCTCCTGCTGGTAGTGCGCCACCAGCCGTTGATCAAAAGCCTCCACCTCCAGCTGGGCCAGCGCCGGCACGCCGGGCAGGCAGCGGTAGGCCTCCATCAACCCGGCGTGGCTCGTTTCAGGATGGCAATACATTTGGATGCCGCTCTGCCCATCGACGGCCAGCACGCCATGCTGGCGCGCCCAGGCGAAAGGCAGCAGCGGCCCCGCGGAACGGCGCTTCACGGGCGGGCTCCCCGCGGATAAAACGCGTCGATACTGGCAACGGTGGCGAGAAACGCCCGATTGTCGAGCGCCTTCTTATCGCCGGCGATCTCGCCGCGCAGCGCGTCATTCAGCTCATGATCGTCCTGCTGCTCGGCGTCGAACTTGCCTAACTTGCGTTGGCTCTGCCGGGCATACCCCTCGGTGCTGCGAATGATGGTCGGGCGGATAAACAGCATCAAATTGCGCTTGCTCGCTTTGGTGGCGGTCGAGCGAAACAGCGCCCCCACCAGCGGGATCTTGCCGAGGATCGGCACGCTGCTCTCCAGCTCCGAGTTGGACTTGTCCAACAGGCCGCCCACCACCACGGTTTCGCCGCTGTCCACCAGCACCGTGTTGTTGACCGTGCGGATATTGAAGGTCGCCCCCAGCGAATCCGGCGTGGCGCCGGCGCTGTCGGCAACGCTGGAGACCTCCTGTTCGATCTGCAGCAGCACGGACTGGCCCTGGTTAATCTGCGGTTTGACCTTGAGTTTGATCCCCACCGTCTTGCGCGACACAGTGTTGAAGACGTTATCGCTGTTGGTGGTTTGCGAACCGGTCAGGATCGGCACATCCTGCCCGACGCTGAACTCCGCCTCGGCGTTATCCAGCGTGACGATGCTCGGCGTGGCCAGGATATTGTTTTGGTTGTTGCTGGCGATGGCGGACAGCAATACGCCCCAGTTACCGCTGTAGAAACCGGTCATCAGGCCGTTGGCCTTGCCGAACACGTCGCTCATGCCATTTTCGAACCCCGCCGACACCCCGGGCGCCGAGCCGGCGAACTGCGTGCCGCCGCCGTATTTGTTGGCCCACTGCACGCCGATGTTCAGCCCCTGCCCATCCTGCACTTCGACGATCACCGCTTCGACCAGCACCTGCGCGCGGCGCACGTCGAGCTTGGCGACCACCGCCTCCAGATCGCGCATCACGTCCGGCGCGGCGGTGATGATCAGCGCATTGGTCTGCTCATCGGCCTTGATCACCACGTTTTTCAGCAGCGCCACGTTGGCGGCGGCGCTCTCTTTCTCGTTTTGCAGGCCCGCACTCACGCCGGTCAATACCTCGACCAGGCTCTGCGCCTTGGCGTATTTGAGCGGAATAACCTGGGTATTGCCCTGGGTGACGCTCTTGTTATCCAGCTGATCAATCAGTTCTTTGGCGTGTTCGCGGGCCCGATCGTCCCCGGCGATCATCACGCTGTTGGTTCGCTCATCCGCCACCAGCCGCAGCGAGCTCGCGCCGGCCGTACGCCGCTTGCCCTCTTCGCGAAACAGTTCATTCACCATGCGCGCGATCTCCGGCGCCGCCGCATGCTTCAGCGCGAGGGTCTCGACCCGATTGCCGTCGTCCTGATCCATCTCCCTGACCAGCTCGAGCAGGCCGTTGACCACGCTGGCCCGCCCGGTGATCAACAGCGCGTTGCCCTGCTCGTAATGCGCCACGCTGCCCACGCCGATGCTGTCGTTAAGCTGGCGCAATATCGGCGAAACGTCCTTGGCCGCGATATTGCGCAGCGGCACCACGCGCATCACCACCTCATCCCCTTCGGCGATCGCCTCTGCGCCGTTTTGCGCCAGCGCGGCTCTTTTCCCCTCTTTGGCGGCGATCACCTTCAGGACGTTGTTGGGCATGCCGATGACCGTATAGCCATAGACGTCCAGCACGTTGAGAAAGAACTGGTAATACTGTTTCTCGTCGAGCTGTTCGTAGCTGCGCACCGTGACCTTACCTTTCACCGCCGGATCGATAATGATGGTTTTGCCCAGGTTTTTACTGACCGTATTGATAAATTCCTGAATGTCCGTGCCTTTGAAATTGGCAGAGAATTGCTCCGCGCGCGCCGCGCCGCCCAGCGCGATCATGACGGCCGCCGCCGCTAATGCGCGCCATAAGCCGGCGCTCCAGCCTGGGCCGGAACGATAAATGAAATGCGTAATCACAATGTCGCCTTATGCTATGAAACACCCCGCGCCGAAACGGCGCGCCGGCTACTCTTTAAACGTCAGCGTGGCGTAATAGCCGTTTTCATCGAGCAGTATTTTATTTTTCACTATCCGCACGATAACGGCATTGCTGCCGGCCAGACGGTCGCCAACGCCATAACCGGTTTGCTTGCCGCCATGCTCGACGATGACCAGGCTTTTTTTGGCGTTGTCGCTGAACAGCAGGCCGGCTATCTTGCCGAGCGCTGCGGCTTCCGGCGCGTTAGCCAGCAGCTCGGCACCGATCGCCCATTCGCCGACTTTATACCCGTGCGCCTTTTCGCCGTTTTTCGCCGCTTGATAGCGGCCAAACCAGTGCGCGTCATGAATTTTTCCGATGTCATCTTCCTGAGGAAAGACACTATGACGCACCGGCCCGCGCGCGTTTTCACGGCTCGGCTCAACGGGCGCGCCATCCCCGGCCACCATTCGCCATCCCAGCTGGAGCATGAATGCCAGATTTATCAGGCAGAAAAGTAGAATAAGAAGGTCTGTCAACCGCTTGCTCACGTGCCCCCCGGTTATTCAACGGTGTCAACGCTAAGCGGAAATACCGACCACCATCGCGACAGAAAACAGCAGCGTGATGATCAGGGCCACTTTATAATTCACGGCGTCCAACCACGTTCGCCGGCGCTTATTAGCCAATGGCGACGGGCATTCCCCCTGCAAATTAACGGCCGCGCGCTCGCAGGCCTGAAAACTCAGCATCACGCCAAATCGGGGAATGGTCTTGATCACCTCGCCGGGAATACCGTGGCGTGAGAGCAAAGAACGGCATTGGAATATCATCTGATAATAATTGTTGTCGCTGATGGTCTCATGATTGCAAAACCAGACCGCGCGAATAATGTCGTTCTTCTTATAAATACCGCTCAACAGGCACAGCATGAAGCGCCGCTGTAATTCGGTCATTTCAATGAGCACATTCTCTTTTTTAAACAACAGCGTTTTTTCATTGTTGTTTAATATCACCAACTCATTTTCCAACAGAGTCTCGTTCAGGGCAATGTTATGTATGTCCATCTCTCGCCTATCAGTTTAATGAAGTCCAAAGGCTCTTGTGCCATCACCTTTGCACGCATGCGGCGAGATGCATTTTCAATGAAAATTAATAGTTCGCCGTTTCAAGAGCGGCCTCAATTAATCATGCGAAAAACATTCATGCAACTTATTTCTTTAAAATAAACAATATAAAATTAATATGGCTATACCGCATCGCCTTAGATTCATTAAATCATTTAAAAACATGATGATAGCCGTTTTTATAAAATAGCTAAATCACCATTAAATTTGATTAACAATGAAAAAATAGGCATTCACGCATAATAACCCATGTTATTAGCTGTGTGCGGAAAAGGCAGGACCCGAGGATATAAAAGGTAACCAGAATACACCTTAACCCCATATAAAAATAACATGCAGATCAGGATTCAATATTGCATAAAAACATCGGCGAGTAGGCATCGCTAAACATCAACGTATTCTTATCCACGCTGCGAATATGATAAAACGTCGATTCAGTGCTGAAAAAGTAAGTATACACCTCGTCCGGCAAGGTATCACGCGGCGAATAATTCACCTCGCCATAGTGGAAGCGATAAAAACTGCCTTGCGAGACGTAGCTGAAGTTAACCCGTCGGTTGACGAAATACTTCTCTTCGCCATCGTTGGCCAGGCCCGACAGCATCATCACGCCCTTATCGCCGGACAAAAAGATGTAGTTTATTTTTAGCGACAGCTGGATATCATCGTGCGCCGCCTGCGCGTCCAGCGAATTGAAATAATTAAACGTGGCGTTCGCTTCGCAGGACAAATCGCCGAAGCCATGATGGCTGCGCACCAGGGAATACACCACGCTGCCGGTCAACACACACAGGCCGACCAGCGTGGCTGACAAGATATTTAACTTTTTTTCCATGCCCGGATGTACTCGCTCTCACAATTATGCAAAACGGCCGCACTGTCCTTCGTGCATTTGGCGATAAACTGGCGTCCGCTGTCTTCACTGGCATTATGAGAACGGTTAACCTTAGTGATGATAATCTCACCGGGGCGGCAACGCTGGCCATAAAGATCCTTACGGCTCAAGAACTGCAAATAGTCGTCCTGATGATTCTCCAAAAAATGGCCGGCATAGTAGATCGGGCAGCCGTTCACCGTACCGACGTAAGACAATACCTGCTTCTTTTCACTGTCGCGATGATGTTTGTAATAGATGAAGCACAGCGCCAGAAAAGATAATGGCACGACGATCGATAAGCTGCGCAGCAGAATAAAAAAATAATGGTGGGTATTTTTTGACGCCGCGGAGGATGTGGGCGATGTAGCGGGAACGTCCGCGGCGTGGGGAGGCTCAGGCAAATCAATCCGCAGCCGCTCTATCGATATTATTCTATTGAGTCTATACCCCTTTTTAGAGAGGGTAACGATCAGGCACTCGTTGAAACCGACAGACGTTAAGGCCCGCCGCGTCAGGCTGATATATTGATTTAACGTCGCGGAAGAAGCGCTCAAGCCGTGATCGCTCCAAACCTGTTGCAACAGCGTTTCCCGGCTTACCGCCTCGTGGCCATGCTCGAGCAAGCATTTGAATACTCTCGAATTGACGCTGGATAAGAAAACTTCCCGTCCCTTCTTTATACTCTTCAATGAACCGTTTTCAGTGTTAAATGTAATATCTTTATCAATGATATAAATCATGTTCAGCCTGACAGCGCACACGGGTTATTATTTAAACTTATTCAGCCAGTTCGTCGACCGCCGCGAAGCGCGGATAGTTTTTTCGCAACGAGAATAAACCATACTAACGCCATCCCAACAGGCGTGCAACTTTAAGAATTTTCCCTATCCCTGCGTCATTATTTGTCCCACAAATAACGATATAAACGCTATTTTTTCACCGTCATCGGATCTGTTGGCAACAATACATTTGGTCACGGGAGGAGAAGGGCAAAAACGGCGCAGAGGAAAAGATTCACGCTCGCGGCGTACGAAATGACGCTTGCGCAGCTTGTCGACATGAGGAATAACGGGGATAAGCGTTTTGCGGGCCGCAAAATGGGTGGGGACCCTGCCAGCTACATCCCGGCACACACGTCACCTGCTGCGGCTGCTTCCTTCCGGACCTGACCGAGTTCACAAGTTAGTGTTGCGGGAGAACCAACAGGGCCCCCATTGACGGCTTCTGTACTCCGAAGCGGTGGGCATTATCGGCGATGCCCCATCAAATAGCAAGCCAACCGGGGTTAACCGCTGTTTTCTTACCCACCTGCGCTGTGGCACACTCTTCGCCTGGGTTTTGAGTCACGCAGGAACAGCAATATGCAACCAGAAGACGCCTCTTTCAGCCAGCGGGTTTTCCATATCGTGGCCGCCATCCCGTTCGGCAAAGTCACCACCTACGGCGAAGTCGCCCGGCTGGCCGGCTCGCCGCGCGCCGCGCGTCAGGTCGGGGGCGTGCTGCGGCGTTTGCCGGAAGGCAGCACGCTGCCCTGGCACCGGGTGATCAACCGGCACGGACAGATCTCGCAGCAGGGGGAGGATTTTCAACGGCAACGGCAGGCATTGCTGGCGGAGGGGATTATTTTCGGCCCGCACAGCACGGTCGATTTCGATCGCTACGGCTGGCGCTGGTAAAACAAAACAGCCTTTGGCCGAAGCGCAAAGGCTGCTGATTTCATCTTGCTGTACCGCAGTAAGCTTACTGCATGGCGGTTGGCGCAGCCTGAATCGGCACACCCTGAACCGGAACCAGCAGCAGATCGGCACGGGTGCCGTTGCGGTTAACCACTTCCTGGATGGTGTCGGTAATAAACATCAGTCGCCCGTTGACCGTCACCGCCGCGCTCAGAATGATACGCGCATTCGGTTGGATGTCGGACGGGTTGTACGGCAGCGTAAAGCTGAATGGCGCCTGCTGCCCTTCAGTACGTACCGCGCGCTGTGCAATCACTTTGGACGGCGCATCCGCCAGCGAGGCATCAGAGAGGGTGACCGTCAGTACGGCGTCCGGCGGCAGCGCAATGCGCTGACGTATATTAACCGAACCTGTCACCGCCGGGCCCTGAATCTGCGTTTGCGCAGCCGCCGGGTTACCGGCCGCCTGGGTAGGCACATCAGCACTCTTTTGCGCGCATCCCGCCAGCGTGATCGTCAGTGCCGCGGCACCGCCTACGATTTGCCAGAGTTTCATGGATCGGTCTCCTTTTTTATTATCAACATGTTGGTGGCTTTCACCACCTCACCTATTAAACCTAGCACAAAACACTGATAAATCCACTTTACCCCGCCTATTAATCACTTAAACAACCCAAGGCGTCCACGATTAAGAGCATTCTCATCGGCCCTTTAACGCAAAATGTTGACGCCGCGCCGTGATATTCCGCACACTGCGCAAAATGATTATTAGAAAGGTAATAACTTTATGAGCCAGGCATTGCAAAACCTCCTCGATCTGCTGGATCTGGAGAAAATCGAAGAAGGGCTGTTCCGCGGCCAGAGTGAAGATCTGGGGCTGCGCCAGGTGTTCGGCGGGCAGGTGGTCGGCCAGGCGCTGTACGCCGCCAAACAGACGGTGCCGGACGAACGCAGCGTGCATTCGTTCCACAGCTACTTCCTGCGCCCGGGCGACAGCAGCAAGCCCATCGTTTACGACGTGGAAACCCTGCGCGACGGCAACAGTTTCAGCGCGCGCCGCGTCAGCGCCATCCAGCACGGCAAACCTATCTTCTATATGACCGCTTCCTTCCAGAGCCCGGAAGCGGGTTTCGAGCATCAGAACCTGATGCCGGACGTGCCGCCGCCGGAAGGGCTACTGTCCGAGTCAGAGATCGCCCAGAAACTGGCGCATATGCTGCCGGAAAAAGTGCGCGAAAAATTTATCGGCCAGAAGCCGATCGAAATGCGCCCGGTGAAATTCCACAACCCGCTGAAAGGCAGCGTGGAAGAACCGCATCGCTACGTGTGGTTCCGCGCCAACGGCAGCATGCCGGACGATCAACGCATCCACCAATATCTGCTGGGCTACGCGTCGGACTTTAACTTCCTGCCGACGGCGCTGCAGCCGCACGGCGTCGGCTTCCTCGAGCCGGGCATGCAGGTGGCCACCATTGACCACTCGATGTGGTTCCACCGTCCGTTCCGCATGGATGACTGGCTGCTGTACGCGGTGGAGAGCTCCTCCGCCTCCGGCGCACGGGGCTTTGTGCGCGGCCAGATCTACACCCGCGACGGCGTACTGGTCGCCACCACCGTGCAGGAAGGGGTGATTCGCCAGCGCGACGCCTGATCCGCAATATAAAGAAAGGGGCGATGTTTCCATCGCCCCTTTTGGCTTCATCATTATTTTAGTCTTTAGCGCACTGCCCTGCTTCGAGTCTTATTGGTTGTAGGCGCTCTCGCCGTGGCTGTTGACATCCAGCCCTTCGCGTTCCTGCTCTTCCGGCACTCTCAGCCCCACCATGGCGCCCGCGATCTTGAAGGCGATAAAGGCGGCGACGCTCGACCACACCAGCGTGATCAGCACGCTCACCAGCTGGATCCAGACCTGGTGGCCCATCGTCACGCCTTCGGCGTAGCCGGTGCCGCCCAGTGAAGAGGCGGTGAACACGCCGGTCAGCAGGCAGCCGACGATGCCGCACACCCCGTGCACGCCGAATACGTCGCAGGTGTCGTCCACTTTCAGCCATTTTTTCAGCGTTACGACGCCCCACAGACCGGCGACGCCGCCCACCAGGCCGATGATCAACGCCCCGCCCACGCCCACGGTGCCCGCCGCCGGCGTCACCGCAACCAACCCGGCGATCATGCCGGAGCAGGCGCCCAGCAGCGAAGGCTTGCCACGCAGCACCCATTCGGCGAAGGTCCAGGAGAGAATGGCGCCCGCGGTGGCAACCACGGTGTTGAGGAATGCCAGGGCCGCAATGCCGTTGGCCGCGCTGGCGGAGCCGGCGTTAAAGCCGAACCAACCGATATACAGGATCGACGCCCCGGTAAACACCATCGGCAGGTTGTGCGGTTTGAAGGCCTCTTTACCGAAGCCGGCGCGCTTGCCGATCAGGTAGGCGCCGATCAACCCGGCGCTGGCGGCGTTGATGTGCACCACGGTGCCGCCGGCGAAGTCCAATGCGCCGTCGGCGGCCAGGTAGCCGCCGCCCCACACCATGTGCGCGATCGGCAGGTAAGACAACGTGAACCACAGGATCGCGAAGATCAGCACCGCCGAGAAGCGAATGCGTTCGGCGAAGCCGCCCACCACCAGCGCCACGGTGATACAGGCGAAGGAGGCCTGGAAGGCGACGTGGATCATCTGGCTGATGCTGCCGGTGACGCTGTCGATACCGATGCCTTTCAGCATCGCCGTTTCGAACCCGCCGAACACCGCATTGCCTTCGCTGAACGCCAAGCTGTAGCCATACAGCACCCACAGCACGCAAACCAGCGCGAAGGTGACGGTGACCTGCGTCAGCATCGACAGCACGTTTTTGCCGCGCAGCAGGCCGCCGTAAAACAGCGCGATGCCGGGCAGCGTCATGAACAGCACCAACGCGGTGCAGATCATCATAAAGGCGTTGTCGGCCTTATCAGCGACCGCCGGAGCGGCCAGGGCCAAAGAAGGAACCAGGGTTACCGAACTCAGGCCCAACATGGATAACAGTCTTTTCATTATCAATCATCCCCATCACTTAACTGAGTTCGCGGTTACAGTGCCGATTCGTCGGTTTCGCCGGTGCGAATGCGGATCACGCGTTGCAACTCGGCAACGAAAATTTTGCCGTCGCCGATTTTGCCGGTGTAGGCGGCTTTGCTAATCACATCAACCACTTCATCCAACTGATCGTCGGCAATGGCGATATCGATTTTGACCTTGGGCAGGAAGTTGACGTTATACTCGGCGCCGCGATACAGCTCGGCGTGCCCCTTCTGGCGGCCAAAGCCCTTCACTTCGGTTACGGTCAACCCCTGAATGCCCACGGAGGACAGGGCCTCGCGCACGTCCTCCAGCTTGAACGGTTTGATTACCACGGTCACCAGCTTCATATTGCCCCTCCACGAATTAAGCCCAAACTCACCCCTGGTACGCCTCTTATGTAGCAAGGGCTGTGCCAAATTTAATTTTTCATGGCGATTCAGCGAATTAGCGGGCGCGTGGGCGCCCCCGCGACGCAGCGCAGCACCGATACCTTGAATGGGTTAAATAATGCGCACTGATTTGGTGCGCATCGCGTCGAAAAAGTGCAGAAAGGGGGCGTGACGCAGGTGGGTTGCCTGCTTGTGGTGCGAGGGAAAGAAACAAGGGCCGCGATCGCGGCCCATGCTCAGGCGGGTTGGCTCTCCTCGCGCACCGCTTCCGCCAACTGCTCGCCCGCCAGCTGCAGCTGATACATCTGGTAGTAGCGCCCCTGCTGCACCAGCAGCTGCTGATGATTGCCCTGCTCCACTGCCTGGCCGCGATGCAGCACCAGAATGGAGTCGGCATCGACGATGGTCGACAATCGGTGGGCGATCACCACCAGCGTGGTGTGCTCGCGGATCGCACGCAGCGCGCGCTGGATCGCCTGTTCGGTGCCCGAGTCGATGTTGGCGGTCGCCTCGTCGAGGATCAGGATCTGCGGCGCCTGCACCAAGACCCGCGCCATCGCCAGCAGCTGTTTCTGCCCGACCGACAGGTTATTGCCCTGCTCTCCCAGCCGGGTGTGAATGCCCTGCGGGAAGCCGCGCACCAGATCCGCCAGCTGCACCGTTTCCAGCGCCCGCCACACGGCCTCTTCCTCGATGTTGCGCCCCAGCGTGACGTTAGCCAGCACCGAATCGGCGATCACCACCGGATCCTGCTGCACCATCGCCACGCCCTGGCGCAGCGTGCGGTGCGACAGGCTGGAGATCGGGCGGCCATCGAGACGCACTTCCCCTTCGCTGACCGGGTAATAGCCCATCAGCAGGTTGGCCAAGGTGCTCTTGCCGCTGCCGGTATGCCCGACCAGCGCCACGAAGCCGCGCGACGGCACCGCCAGCGAAATGTGCTGCAGCACCTTTTTGTCCGCGCGGTAGGCGAAGCTCAGATCGGTGATGTCGATGCGGCCACCGGCCAACGGACGATCGTCGGCGCCGTAACTCTGCTGGCTGCGATCCATCAGCTCGAAGATGCGTTCGCCGGCCACCACCGCCTGCTGCAGGATCGACTGCTGTGACGTCAGCTCGATCAGCGGTTCGTTCAGGCGCCCCAGGTAATTGATGAAGGCGTAGAGCACGCCGACGCCAATCACGCCTTCGCCGCTGAAGCCGAACAGCATCAGCAGGCCGCACAGCACCAGCGCCGAAAACAGGCTGAGCAGCGGCCGCAGCAGAAAACCGTCGAGCCGCAGGGTCTGCATGCGTGCAAGATAGTGCGACTGGCTGGCGGCGCTCATGCGCTCGCCGAAGCGCACCTGCTGGCGGAACTGCTGAATCACGCCCATGCCGTTGATCACTTCGTTGAAGCCGTCGTTGATGTCCGCCAGATAGCTGCGCACCCGGCGCACGATCGGCGTGCTGTAGTATTGATAGATGCCCATCACCACGAACACCGCCGGGAAGATGCAGACCGCCACCAGCGCCATGCGCCAGTCGAGGCTGAACATCGCCACCAGCATGGCGCCGATCAGCGCGGCGCTTTTCAGCACCGTGGAGACCACCATCACGTACAGATCCTTGATCACCTCGGTGTCGTTGGTGACGCGCGAGATCAATTGCCCGACCGGCTGCGTGTCGAAGGCGCTGAGCGGCTGGCGCAGCGCGGCGTCCATCACGTCGGTGCGCAGCCGCTGCACCACGCCCACCGCAGCCTGGTTGAACAGCAGCGCCTGGAAGTAATGCAGCGCCGCCGCCAGCAGCTCCAGCAGAATGTAAGCCGCCGCCAGCCCGCCGACGATCGTCAGCGGCAGCTGCCCTTTGGCGACGTAGTTATCGATGAAATAGCTCACCAGGATCGGCCCGGCGACTTCCGCCGCCGCCGCGATCCACAGCATCAGCACCGCCAGTCCCAGCGGTTTGCGGTACGGCGAGCCGTAGGCCAGCAGCCGCTTCAGCGTCGGCCACAGCTTTTGCACTTTATTCATCGGCCAACGCCTCCTCGCCGTTTTCCGGCGCTTCGTCCAGCGCCGCTTCCAGCTGCTGATAACGGTACATATCGCGATACCAGCCCGGCTGCGCCGCCAGCGCCGCATGATCGCCGCGCTGCGCCACGCCACCGTGCTGCATCACCAGGATCTCGCCGGCTTCGGTCAACGCCGACAGCCGGTGCGCGCTGATGATCACCGTGCGATCTTGCCCCCAGCTGCGCAGGTTGTGCAGGATCTGGTGTTCGGTGCGGCCGTCCACCGCCGACAGCGCGTCGTCGAGGATCAGGATCTCCGCATCCAGCAGCAGCGCGCGCGCAATGGAGATTCGCTGTTTCTGCCCGCCCGACAGCATCACGCCGCGTTCGCCCACCTCGGTGTCATAGCCCTGCGGCAACCGCAGAATGTCCTCATGGACGCTGGCCAACCGCGCCGCCTGTTCGATCTGCGCCTGCGTCGCGCCCGGATGACCCAGCGCGATGTTGTTCGCCACGGTATCGGAGAACAGGAACGGCGTTTGGCTCACCACCGACAGCCGCGAACGCCAGTCGTCGAGTTTGACCTGCGGCAGCGGCAGGCCGTGATAGCGGATCTGCCCTTGATCGACGTCGAACTGGCGCTGGATCAGCGACAGCAGCGTCGATTTGCCGGCGCCGGTCGGCCCGCACAGCCCCAGCATCTGCCCCGGTTTCAGCGTCAGCGCCACATCATGCAGCGCCGGGTGCGGGTTTTCCGGGTAGTGGAACGCGCGGATATCCACGTCCAGCACGCCGCGCCCGGCCGGCAGCGCCTGCGGGCCGTCCTGCACCGCCGGCGCCTCGTCGAGCAGGCTGCGGATGCGGCTGTAGGCCGCGCTGCCGCGCTCGACGATGTTGAACATCCAGGCCAGCGCCAGCATTGGCCAGATCATCAGGCCGAGGTACATCACAAAGCTGGTCAGTTGCCCGAGCGTCAGCGACCCGTTCACCACCATCCAGCTGCCGCCGCCGATGGCCAGCAGGTTAGAGGCGCCGATGGCGATATAAATGGTCGGATCGAAGCGCGCATCCACCCGCGCCACGTGCATGTTCTTGGCGCCGGTCTGCGCCGCGACGTCGGCAAAGCGGTTGGATTGGTGATCTTCCAGCCCAAAGGCCTTGATCATGCGGATGCTGGTCATGCTTTCCTGCGCCTGATCGTTCAGGCTGGAAAACGCCGCCTGCGCCGATTTAAAGCGCTGGTGCAGCTGGTCGCCGTAATATTTGATGGCGATCGCCATCAGCGGCATCGGGATCAACGCCAGCACCGTCAGCTGCCAGCTGATTTGGGTGCTCATCACCACCAGCACCACCAACCCCATCACCAGCGAATCCACCAGCGTCAGCACGCCTTCGCCGGCGGCGAACACCACGCGGTCCACGTCGTTGGTGGCGCGCGCCATCAGATCGCCGGTGCGGTGGCGCAGGTAGAACGCCGGGTTTTGCCGGCTGAGCTGGCGGTAAAAGTTCTCGCGCAGCTCGACCGCCAGCTGGTAGGACGCGCCGAACAGCAATACCCGCCACACATAGCGCAGCAGGTAAACGACGATCGCGGTGCCGATCATCAGCCCGAGCCAGGCCATCAGCACGCCGGTAGACATTTGTTTTTCGGTGACGCCGTCCACGATGATGCCGACCAGCTTAGGCGGCAACAGTTGCAGGATGGCGATGACGATCAGCAGCACCACCGCCCCGAGGTAGCGGCGCCACTCCCGGCGGAAGTACCAGCCGATTTGAGCAAATAATCTCACGCAGTTTGATTCCAGGATTTTATGGGATTTGTCTCTTTTTCTGCTTCAGCGGAGCAGGATACCACCGTTGAGCCGCCCGTCCGGTGAACTTTTCACTCCGGCACCGGCAATGCAGTGGTGTATTTGATTTTTTCCATGGCAAAGCTCGAGGTGACGTCGATGAGGCCCGGTACGCCGTTCACCAGGCGCTTATAAAAGCCGTCGTAGCTTTTCATGTCCGCCACTTCGACCTGCATCAGGTAATCGTACTCCCCAGCCATGCGGTAGAACGCCAGCACCTCGGGCATCTGGCTGGTCAACTGCACAAACGCCTGATACCACTCGCTGCTGTGCTGCTGAGTCTTGATCAGCACAAACGCCGTCAGCCCCAGGCCGAGCTTTTCGTTATCCAGCAGCGCCACCCGGCCGCGGATATAGCCCTCGTCTTCCAGGCGCTTCAGCCGTTTCCAGCACGGCGTCGAGGTCAAATTGACCGCATCGGCCAGCGCCTGCAGCGACTGGGTGCAATCTTGCTGCAGCATGCACAGCAGCTTACGGTCTGTTTTATCTAACATAGCGGCTACCAGGAGAAAAATTTTCTCCCATTAGGCGATTAAACAGGGAAAATGGCAATCCTTTTTTCCTGCCGACAGGCTATGCTACGCCATAAACCAGCCCCCTATTCTGAGGCCAAATCATGACAAACTCTTGGGTAAAATATGCTATCGGTGAAATAGAAGCGGATTTTCAGCGCTCCGCCGATACGCACCTGATCCGCCTGAACCTGCCGGCGTTTCCCGGCATCTGCCTGTATCTGAAAGATGAGAGCACCCACCCGACCGGTAGCCTGAAACACCGTCTGGCGCGCTCGCTGTTCCTTTATGGCCTGTGCAACGGCTGGATCACCGAAAACACCACCATCATCGAGGCCTCTTCCGGCAGCACCGCGGTGTCCGAAGCCTACTTCGCCCGTCTGATCGGCCTGCCGTTCATCGCGGTGATGCCGTCCTGCACCGCGCGCCGCAAGGTGGAACAGATCGCCTTTTACGGCGGCCGCTGTCACTTCGTCGATCACGCCGCCCAGATCTACGCCGCCTCCGAACAGCTGGCGAAAGAGCTGAACGGCCACTATATGGATCAGTTCACCTACGCCGAGCGCGCCACCGACTGGCGCGGCAACAACAACATCGCCGACAGCATCTTCCGCCAGATGGCGCGCGAACCCTTCCCGGTGCCGAAACACATCGTGATGAGCGCCGGCACCGGCGGCACCTCCGCCACGCTGGGGCGCTACATCCGCTATCAGGGGCACGACACCCAATTGACGGTGGTCGATCCGGAAAACTCGGTGTTCTATGACTGCTTCCATCACGGCGATCGCACCCTGATCGGCAGCTGCAGCAGCCGCATCGAAGGCATCGGCCGCCCGCGCGCCGAGCCGTCGTTCATCCCGTCGGTGGTCGACAACATGCTGCGGGTGCCGGATGCCGCCAGCGTCGCCACCATTCACTGGCTGGAAGGCGTGCTCGGCCGCAAGGTTGGCGCTTCCACCGGCACCAACGTCTGGGGGGCGCTGCAATTGGCGAAACAGATGCGGGAAAACGGCGAGCAAGGGTCGATCGTCACCCTGCTGTGCGACAGCGGCGAGCGTTATCTGGATACCTATTACAACCCGGAATGGGTCAGCAATAACATCGGCGATCTGCAGCCGTATCTGGCGCAGTTGGCGGATTTGTAACGCCAGGCTGCGGATAAAAAAAAGCCGGGTAGTCATACCCGGCCGGCTGTAAGGAGAACCTCATTCTTCGGGGGAATAGGTGAGGCAAGGTGAACGCAGCCAATGTTGTAAATAGTGGGCCACCGCCTGCTGCTGGCAATGGCCGATAACCGGTAGCTGCGGCAGCAGGGATTTCAGCTGCGGCAGGGCGTTGCCCATCACCACGCCGTGCCCCACCGCCCCCAGCATCTCTTTGTCGTTCATCGCGTCGCCGAACGCCATGCAGTCGGCCATCGTCAGCCCCAGATGGCGGCTCAGCCGGTCCAGCGCCGTGCCCTTATTGCAACCGAGCGGCAGCACCTCCAGGCAGTCGTAGGCGGAAAAGCACAGGTCTGCCTCGTCACCCAGCTGCGCCCGCAGCTGCACCTGCAACGCCAGCAGCTCCTCGTGCGGCGCGACAAAGCACACCTTGCTGTTGCCGCACGCCGGCAGGCGGCGCACGTCGGCCAGCTGAAAACGAAAGCCGCTCAGGTGGTGCGCCCGCAGCATCTCTTCCGGCACGGGAAACTCGGTCAGCCAGCCTTCGTCGCGGAACACGTGCATGCTGGCGCGGGTGCGCCAATGATGATGCAAAACCTCCTCGGCGACCGCCGCCGGCAGATCGGTGGCGTGCAGCTGTTGGCCGCGGTTGTCATACACCCGCGTGCCGTTGCCGGTGATCAGGTAGCCCTGCAGCCCCAGCTGCGCCATGATCGGCTGCGCGTCGAGGTAGTGCCGCCCGGTGGCGAACGTCACCACCATCTCCCGTTCCACCAGCTGGTTCAGCACCGCCAGCGTTTCCGGGCCAACCCGGTGATCCGGCATCAACAGCGTGCCGTCCATATCGAAAGCTGCCAGGCGATACATAAAGACCTCTTGAATGTGAACGCGATTGCAATCAATGCAGTATGGGATGGCATTTACGGAAGTAATAGTGAACAATTTGAGAAAACCGTTCCGGATTTCTGCCCATGCGCCTGGTTCACCGCCTCAGCCAATATCAACGCCTGTACCATCAGCTCGGCAGCGCGCCGGTCGCCGTGACCATCGGCGAGCTGGCGGCGATGTTCTACTGCAGCGAGCGGCACGCCCGCACGCTGGTGCAACAGCTGCAGGATCAGGGCTGGCTGAGCTGGCATTCGCAGCCCGGCCGCGGCAAACGCGCCCGCCTGCACTGCCTGAAAACCCCGGATGAGCTACGCGCTCAGTTGCTGCAACAGCTGCTGCAGCAGGGCAACCATCAGGGGGCGCTGGAGATGGCGCAGCTCGATCCGCAGCACCTGCAGGATCTGCTCAGCCCGCACCTCGGCGGGCAATGGCAGGCCGGCAGCCCGACGCTGCGCATTCCCTATTACCGCACGCTGGAAGCGCTCGACCCGCTCACGCTGACCGGCCGCGCCGAGCAACACCTGGTGTCGACCCTTCACGCCGGGCTGACGCGCCTGATGACCGGTAACCCGGAACCGCAGCCCGATCTGGCGCACCATTGGCAGATTAGCGATCGCGGCCTGCGCTGGCGCTTCTTTCTGCGCAGCCAGCTGCGCTGGCACAACGGCGAACCGTTGACCGGCCACCAACTGCTGCAAACGCTGGAAAAACTGCAACACCACCCGCGCAGCCAACCGAGCCTGGCCAACGTCGCGCGCATCAGCCTGCCGCATCCGCTGTGCGTTCAGTTCGATCTGCATCTGCCGGATTACTGGCTGGCCCACCGGCTGGCGGAACTGCCTTGCCTGATGACCCACCCGGAGCTGCCGGCCATCGGCGCCGGCCCGTTCAAGCTGACGCTGAATGAACCGCAGTTGGTGCGGCTGGAACAGCACGCCGGTTACCACCTGCAGCATCCGTATCTGGACACCATCGAATACTGGATCACCCCCGATCTGCCCACCGCCGCCCCCTACACCAGCTGCCAGCACCCGGTGCGCATCACCATCGGTCAACAAGACGATTTGGCGCAGGCCCGGCCGGTGCAGCGCAGCATGAGCCTGGGCTGGTGTTATTTGGCGCTGAACCTGCGCCACGGCGTGCTGAGCGAAGCCCAGGGGCAAAAACTGCTGATGCTGATCCAGCAGTCCGGCCTGCTGAGCCATCTGCCGATCCCCAACAGCGTGATCACCCCCAGCCATGAAATGCTGCCCGGCTGGCGCATCCCCCGCCAACAGGTCGAAGAGGACGTCGCCCTGCCCGCCCGGCTGACGCTGCTGTATCGGCCGCCGGTCGAGCTGGAAACGGTGACGGCCGCGCTACAGCGGCTGCTCGCGCAGCACGGCTGCGAGCTGGAAGTGCGCTACTACGCCGGCAAGCGCTGGCAAAGCGAGGAACAGATCGCCCAGGCCGACCTGCTGCTGGCGGACAACCTGATCGGCGAAGCGCCGGAGGCGACGCTGGAGAGCTGGCTGCGGCAGGATACGCTGTGGCGCGGCATCCTGACGGAAAGCCGCTGGCAACAGCAACAGGACACGCTGCGGCAGATCCAGCAGCTGCAGGCGCAGCAACCGCGCTTCGCACAACTGCAGGCTTATTATCAACGGCTGATGGCCGCCGCCATCATCACGCCGCTGTTTCACTACCAGTATCAGATCAGCGCGCCGCCGCGCATGCATGGCGTCACGCTGACCGCTCACGGCTGGTTCGATTTTTGCCAGGCGTGGCTGCCGCCGCCGGTGGACGACGCCCCGGCCTGAGCCGAACCGCCCTGCGCCTGGCGGCCCTTTCTGCTACTATTGTCGCCGCAACGCAATTTTATCCTGCCGCCCGAATGTGTATCGGGAGAGGCCAAAGCCCAAAAAGGTGATTTTATGAAGCGCGCGGTTGTCGTTTTCAGCGGTGGACAAGACTCCACGACCTGCTTGATCCAGGCATTGCAACAGTATGACGAAGTTCACTGCGTCACGTTCGATTACGGCCAGCGCCATCGCGCCGAGATTGAAGTGGCTCAGGAGCTGTCGGTGGCCCTCGGCGCCAAGGCGCACAAGGTGCTGGACGTAACGCTGCTCAACGAGCTGGCCGTCAGCAGCCTGACGCGCGACAATATCCCGGTTCCCGCCTACGACCCCAATCAGAAAAATGCGCTGCCGAGCACCTTCGTGCCGGGCCGCAACATCCTGTTCCTGACGCTGGCGGCGATCTACGCCTACCAGGTGGAAGCGGAAGCGGTGATCACCGGCGTGTGTGAAACCGATTTCTCCGGCTACCCCGATTGCCGCGACGAGTTCGTTAAAGCGTTGAACAAGGCGGTGACGCTGGGCATCGCCCGCGATATCCGCTTCGAAACGCCGCTGATGTGGCTGAACAAGGCCGAGACCTGGGCGCTGGCGGACTATTACCACCAGCTGGATCGCGTGCGCCAGGATACGCTGACCTGCTACAACGGCATCAAGGGTGACGGCTGCGGCGAGTGCGCCGCCTGCAACCTGCGCGCCAATGGCCTGACGCAGTATCGCGCCAATCAGGCGGAAGTGATGGCCGCGTTGAAACAAAAGGCCGGTCTGGCCTGAGGCAGTGACGGCGGCAGCTTCTGCCGCCCGTTCTCCCCCTGTTTACCGTGAGTTTTCCTGCGGCACAAGCGCCTCCAGATGCGCACGCAGTTCCCCCTCGAGCGGCAGCGCACGCTGCGTTTTCAGATCGACGCACACGAAAGTCAGCAGCGCGTCGGCCACCGGCGTCCCCGCCGGATCCTGCGTCACCTTTTGGCTCAGCACGCCGCTCTTGCCGTTGAGCTGCACCATCTGGCTGTCGATACGCAGCTTATCCCCCAATACCGCCGGGCTGCGGTAATTGATATTGATGTTCACCACGATGAAAGCGATGTTGTTTTCCGTCATCCAGCGGAACCCGGCCTCGTTCTCCAGCCACTCCCAACGCGCCTCTTCCAGAAACTCCAGATAGCGAGCATTGTTAACGTGCTGGTAAACATCAAGATGATAACCGCGAACTTTGATAAAGGTTTGCATAGGGAACGATCGCTCCTGCCTGGTGATTACAGAAAGAGGGAGCCGCGCTGGCTCCCTCGCCCGTTTGGTCAACGCGCCAAACTGGTAAGACCTGTAAAATGTAGCAGAGGAGTTTCGGCCTCAGCGGCATTTTGCCACGCAGCCGCGACCGGGATCACATTTTCAGCCGGGCGCGGTTCTTCTCAAACAGCGCCGGCCCGATGCCCGGCACCTCCTGCAACTGCTCAACCTGGGTGAATGGCCCATTCTGCTCGCGGTAGCGCACGATGCCTTCCGCCTTCTTCAGGCCGACGCCGCTCAAGGCGGCGGCCAGCTGTTCGGCGGTAGCCTGATTGATGCTGACCGCCGTTTCTTTGGCCACCCTGGTCATCGTCTGTTGCCCGCCATTGCTCGCCGGCGTTGAGAGCATGGGGGCCGGCGCCTCGGCTTTATTCACCGCGGCGGCCGGCCCCGCCAGGCATAACAACAGCGCGGTCAGCGCGGCGTTAACGTGACGACGGTAACCGAAAAACGCTTTTTTCTCTGAATGTTGCATGCTGTATCCTCCTTGTGTGTGACAGCACGGCTACCTTGCCGCGGCGGCGGATATTCAGCAATCGGCGGATATCAGATGTGGAAAAGGCCGCGAAAGCGGCCTTTGTTTGTTGCACTGCGTTGCAGAAAAATGCGGCGATTACTGAGGCTGTTGCTCAGCGGCGCCCATTTTGATCTCGGCTTCTTTACGCAGGCTCGCCAGCAGCGAATCGAAGGAGACGCCGGTCGCGCCCTCTTCCATCTTGCCAACGAAGGTTTTCATTTCGTCTTCCGGCAACGTGCCTGGCTTCACCGCATCGAGCGCGATCAGCACCACGTTGTCCTGACGATCCTGCGACATGCCGTATACCGGTTTACCGTCCTGCGGGTGCGGCAGCGCGAACACGCTCTCTACCAGCTGGCTGTCTTCCGGCGCGCGCGCCATCTTCTGCACGGCGCCAAAGCTCAGGCCGGCGGCTTTCATCGCCTCGTCGCCCTTGCCCTGCTTCAGCTCAACCAGCAGCTTCTCGCCCTGCAGCTTCGCTGCCTGCAGCGCCTTGTTGCGCTTCACCAGTTCCGCCACGCGGTCTTTCACCTGGTCGAACGGTTCGATGCCTTCCGGCTTGTGGCCGCTCACGCGCACCACGAAGGCGCGGTCGCCGTCTACGGTGATCACGTCGGAGTTGCTGCCCGGCGCGCCGTTCTCGCCGATCAGCGAGCCGTCGAAGATCGCCTGCACGACCGGCTTGAAGTTCAGCGCGGCAGGAATGTTGTCACGGGTGAACCAGTCGCTTTGCGCCGCTTTCACGCCGGCCGCTTCTTCAGCCGAGGCCAGAGATTCGTTGTCGCTGGTCGCCGCTTCGCTCACCTTTTGCTGCAGCGCGTAATACGCGTCTACCGCTTTCTCCTGCTGCACCTGCTTGGCGATGGCGTCATGCACTTCGCTCAGCGGCTTCACTTTCTCAGGTTCGATATCGTTCAAACGCACGATCAGGTAGCCGACGGAAGACTTCACCACGCCGGACAGCTGCCCTTTCTCGGTCAGGTTAGCCTGCTTCAGCTCGTCGGCGGTGGTTTCCGGCTCCAGCCAACCCAGCTCGCCGCCGGTGCGGCGTGAGATGATATCGGTGGATTTCTCTTTCGCCAGCGTGGCGAAATCGGCGCCCTTCTTCAGCTCGTCCAGCGCCGCGTTGGCTTCCGCCTCGGTTTTCAGCTGGATCACGCTGTAGTTTTTACGCTCCGGCTGGCCATAGCTGCTCTTGTGCTGGTCGTAGTAAGCGCTGATGTCTTCTTCACTCACTTTCACCTTGTCCTGCATGGACGCAGCGTCCAGCGGGATATAGCTCACCTTCACCTGCTCAGGTGCGATGAAGCTGTTCTTGTTCTGATCGTAATACGCCTTCAGTTCGTCGTCGCCGGCGCTCTGTTTCGCCTGCAGCGCTTTCAAATCGATGGTCGCCAGGCGCACGTCGCGCTCCTGCAGCACCAACGCCGCCATGGCTTGCGATTCGGACGGCAGCACGAAGCCGGAATCGCCGAAGGCCTGGATCACCTGCTGATTGACCAACTGCTGGCGCATCGACTGCGCGAAGTTGTCGGCGGTGTAGCCCATGCGGCCGATCAGGTCGAGGTATTTGGCGTTATCGAACTGGCCGTTGGTCTGGAAGTAAGGCGCCTTGCGGATGGCGTCCTTGATCTGATCGTCGCTGACCGCCAGGCCCAGCTTCTTGGCGTACTGGTCGAGCAGCATGTTGTCGATCAACTGGGACAACACCTGACGGCGCATCTGCTGCATATAGCCTTCGTTGCCGGCCAGCGCGGAGAACTGGTCACCCAGCTGCTGCTGCATGCGGCTACGCTCGCTTTGGAAAGCCTGTTCCAGCTGAGCGCGCTCGATCGTCTGACCATTTACTTTCGCAGCATAATCGCCGGAGCCGCCGATCAGGTAGTTACCCACCCCGGTCAGAACGAATGACAGGATGATCAGGGCCAGGATGATTTTGAGCACGACGTGATTAGCAGCCGCGCGTAAATTGTCCATCATAGTGTGACAACACTCCGCTGTGATGTGGATTAACAACCCTTGTGCAGGCGCGTTCCCTGCGACAAAAATAAAAAAAGCGCATCAGTCCGATGCGCCTTGTATCTTACCTTACCAGCACCGCTGCGTCAGGTGATTGTTTATTACAAAACCCTGTTACGCTAAACGGTTAGACGCTAAATCAGTTTACAGCGTCTTTCAGCGCTTTCCCTGCACGGAAGGCCGGTACTTTGGCTGCCGCGATTTTGATCTCTTTACCGGTCTGCGGGTTGCGGCCGGTACGAGCCGAACGTTCACGCACGGTGAAGGAACCGAAACCTACCAGAGCCACGTCATCCCCTGCTTTCAGAGAGTCGGTAACGGAAGCGATTACTGCGTCTAAAGCACGTCCCGCTGCCGCTTTGGAAATATCAGCACCTGCGGCAATCTTGTCGATCAGTTGTGACTTATTCACTCTATCATCCCCTCTAGAATTCTATCGTCGCACCGAAAAATCCCTACGGTTGCGACAGCGCAGCTGTTATATCAATCCCATCGAACCTTGGCAAGCCACCGACTGGGTGGCAAAACGCGGGCCGACAGAGATCTAACTTAGCGGTACAAAAAAATACTGGCAAGTCCGAAATGGCTTGCCAGTATAAGTTTTATCAATGGTTTTTGCGATTCGTCACTATTTTGCCGCTACCGGCAGTGCGCCGAAGGCCGGGTTTTGCAACGCAATGTTCAAAACTTCATCGATTCGCTGCACCGGATGAATCTCCAGATCGGCGATAACATTGTCCGGAATCTCTTCCAGATCGCGCTTGTTCTCGTAAGGGATCAGCACGGTTTTGATACCGCCGCGATGCGCCGCCAACAGCTTCTCTTTCAGGCCGCCAATCGGCAACACCTGGCCGCGCAGCGTGATCTCGCCGGTCATCGCCACATCGGCGCGTACCGGGTTGCCGGTCAGGCAGGAGACCAGCGCGGTGCACATCGCGATACCGGCGCTCGGGCCGTCTTTCGGCGTCGCCCCTTCCGGCACGTGCACGTGGATGTCGCGTTTCTCGTAGAAATCGGCGTTGATGCCCAATTTCTCCGCGCGCGCGCGCACCACGGTCAGCGCCGCCTGAATCGATTCCTGCATCACTTCACCCAGGGAACCGGTGTAGGTCAGCTTGCCTTTGCCCGGCACGCAGGCGGTTTCGATGGTCAGCAGATCGCCGCCCACTTCCGTCCACGCCAGCCCGGTGACTTCGCCCACGCGGTTTTCGGTATCCGCACGGCCGTAATCGACGCGCTGCACGCCCAGGTAATCCTTCAGGTTGTCGCCGTTGATCTCGAGATGCTTGAGCTTCTTGTCCATCAGCAGCGTTTTCACCGCTTTACGGCACAGCTTGGAGATTTCACGCTCCAGGCTGCGCACCCCGGCTTCGCGGGTGTAGAAGCGAATGATGCCGATGATGGCGCTGTCGTCGACCGTCAGCTCGCCTTTTTTCAGCGCGTTGCGCTCAAGCTGCTTCGGCAGCAGGTGCTGCTTGGCGATGTTGAGCTTCTCGTCCTCGGTGTAACCCGACAGGCGGATCACTTCCATACGGTCCAGCAGCGGCGCAGGAATGTTCATCGAGTTCGAGGTGGCGACGAACATCACGTCGGACAGATCGTAATCCACTTCCAGGTAGTGGTCGTTGAACGCCACGTTCTGTTCCGGATCCAGCACCTCCAGCAGAGCGGAGGCCGGATCGCCGCGCATGTCGGAAGACATCTTGTCGATCTCATCCAGCAGGAACAGCGGGTTCTTCACCCCGACCTTGGCCATCTTCTGGATCAGTTTGCCCGGCATCGAACCGATGTAGGTACGACGGTGGCCGCGGATTTCCGCTTCGTCACGCACGCCGCCCAGCGCCATGCGCACGTACTGGCGGCCGGTCGCTTTGGCGATCGACTGCCCCAGCGAGGTTTTACCCACGCCCGGCGGCCCCACCAGACACAGGATCGGCCCCTTGATTTTGCTGACGCGGCTCTGCACCGCGAGGTACTCGAGAATGCGATCCTTGACGCGCTCCAGACCGTAGTGATCGGTATCGAGCACTTCCTGCGCCTTGTTCAGGTCTTTTTTCACCTTGCTGCGCGCATTCCACGGCACCTGCAGCATCCAGTCGATGTAGCCGCGCACCACGGTCGCTTCCGCCGACATCGGCGACATCATCTTCAGCTTTTGCAGTTCCGCTTCGGTTTTCTCGCGCGCCTCTTTCGGCATTTTCGCCGCATCGATCTTGCGCTTCAGCGCTTCGTGCTCGTCCGGCGCGTCGTCCATCTCGCCCAGTTCTTTCTGAATCGCCTTCATCTGCTCATTCAGATAGTACTCGCGCTGGCTCTTCTCCATCTGCTTCTTGACGCGGTTGCGGATGCGTTTCTCGACCTGCAGCAGATCGATCTCCGATTCCATCATCGCCATCAGGTATTCCAGGCGCTCGGTGATGTCGGACATCTCGAGCACTGACTGCTTGTCGCTGAGTTTCAGCGGCATGTGGGCGGCGATGGTGTCCGCCAGGCGCGCGGCGTCGTCGATGCTGTTCAGTGAAGTCAGCACCTCCGGCGGGATTTTTTTGTTCAGCTTGATATAGCCTTCAAACTGATTGATCGCGGTGCGCACCAGCACTTCCTGCTCGCGCTCGTCGATCGACGGCGACTCAAGGTATTCCGCCTGCGCGGCGAAATGCTCACCGCTGTCGGACAGCGTGGTGATGCGCGCGCGCTGCAGCCCCTCGACCAGCACTTTTACCGTGCCGTCCGGCAGCTTCAGCATCTGCAGGATCGACGCTACGGTGCCAACCGAGAACAAGTCGTTAATGCCAGGTTCATCCGTTGAGGCCTCTTTCTGTGCCACCAGCATGATCTTCTTATCGTGATCCATTGCGGCTTCGAGGCACCGAATCGATTTTTCCCGGCCAACAAATAACGGGATCACCATGTGCGGATAAACCACCACGTCGCGCAATGGCAGAACGGGGATTTCAATGCGTTCGGAACGCTCAGGGTTCATAGAGCTCTCTCTTAGTTTAATTTCCGCCAGGTTGAGGGGGAATCTCATGAGACGCAAGCATCTAACGTTTCATAAAATCTGGTTAACGAGTATATGGGGATGAATCTCTTACATTCAACGGCAAGAATGCAGGAAAAAGAAATGGGGGATAAAATCCCCCATTTTGCTGATAACGCCCTGGTTTGACTGGCTAATTATTCGCCAGACGCCTGAGCTTCCGGCTTGCCGTAAATCAGCAGCGGTTTGGATTGGCCGGCGATGACCGACTCGTCGATCACCACTTTGTCTACGCTGTCCATCGACGGCAGATCGTACATGGTGTCGAGCAGCGCGCCTTCCACGATGGAACGCAGGCCGCGGGCGCCGGTCTTGCGCGCCATGGCTTTCTTGGCGATGGCGTTCAACGCTTCGTCGCGGAACTCCAGCTCCACGCCTTCCAGGTTGAACAGCGCCTGATACTGCTTGGTCAGGGCGTTCTTCGGCTCTTTCAGGATCTGAATCAGCGCGTCTTCGCTCAGCTCGCTCAGGGTCGCCACCACCGGCAGACGGCCGATGAACTCAGGGATCAGGCCGAACTTGATCAGGTCTTCCGGTTCGGCCTGCAGCAGCAGTTCGCCTTCGGTCGCCTTCTCGGACTCGCCCTTGACGGTCGCGCCGAAGCCGATGCCGGAGCCGGTGTTGACGCGCTGGCCGATCACCTTATCCAGGCCGGCGAATGCGCCGCCGCAGATAAACAGGATCTTGGAGGTATCGACCTGCAGGAACTCCTGTTGCGGATGCTTGCGCCCACCCTGCGGCGGAACCGCGGCGATGGTGCCTTCAATCAGCTTCAGCAGCGCCTGCTGCACGCCCTCACCGGAGACGTCACGCGTGATCGACGGGTTGTCGGACTTGCGGGAAATCTTATCGATTTCATCGATATAAACGATGCCGCGCTGCGCTTTCTGCACGTCATAGTCACATTTTTGCAACAGCTTCTGGATAATATTTTCCACGTCCTCGCCCACGTAACCGGCTTCGGTCAGCGTGGTGGCGTCGGCCATGGTGAACGGCACGTCCAGGAAGCGCGCCAGCGTTTCCGCCAGCAGGGTTTTGCCGCTGCCGGTCGGGCCGATCAGCAAGATGTTGCTCTTGCCCAACTCGATACCGTTGCTGGTATCGCCGTTGCGCAGGCGTTTGTAGTGGTTGTACACCGCAACCGCCAGCACTTTCTTCGCCTGCTCCTGGCCAATGACGTAGTCATCCAGGTGGTGGCGGATCTCGTGCGGCGTCGGCAGCGCACTGCGCTCACGATGCGGGGCAACTTCTTTAATCTCTTCGCGAATAATGTCGTTACACAGATCGACACATTCATCGCAGATATACACTGACGGCCCGGCAATCAGCTTACGCACTTCATGCTGGCTTTTGCCGCAAAAAGAGCAGTACAGCAGCTTTCCTGAACCGTCTTTGCGCTTATCTGTCATCAGTCAAACCTCTTCTTTAGTCTTGTCCCGCAGGAAAATCACGGCGGCAGTGCGCCCAAACTCATATCGGGAACGCCGAGTGGCCATAGCAGAGCGAGCCCCTGCCCACTCTGATTACTATAGTCCATCGGCGCCGCGTGGTTCTAGCTGCGGTGTGTCAGAATGCCGTCAACCAGGCCGTATTCCACGGCTTCTTCCGCGGTCATAAAGCGATCGCGCTCGGTGTCGCGCTCGATCTGCTCCAGCGGCTGGCCGGTATGCTCGGCCATCAGTTCGTTCATGCGCGCTTTCACCTTGAGGATTTCGCGCGCGTGGATTTCGATGTCCGTCGCCTGGCCCTGGTAGCCGCCCAGCGGCTGGTGAATCATCACGCGCGAGTTCGGCAGACAGAAACGTTTGCCTTTGGCGCCCGCGGTCAGCAGGAAGGAGCCCATCGAGCACGCCTGCCCCATACAGATGGTGCTGACGTCCGGCTTGATGAACTTCATGGTGTCGTAAATCGACATGCCCGCGGTGATCACCCCGCCCGGCGAGTTGATGTAGAGGAAAATGTCTTTTTCCGGGCTTTCCGCTTCGAGGAACAGCATTTGCGCCACGATCAGGTTGGCCATGTGATCTTCCACCTGGCCGGTCAGGAAAATGATGCGCTCTTTCAGCAGGCGGGAATAGATGTCGTAAGAACGCTCCCCGCGTGAAGTCTGCTCTACCACCATCGGCACCAGCGCCATGTTCGGTGCAAATTGATCTCGTTCGCCACTGTATGACATTACCGTCTCCTAATAGAAATTGCCTTGGCGGCCAGGGTGTCACCCTAATACGCCGATTCTACTTGAGAACGGCCATGATGACTATGCTCAAGCATTCGACCCGCGCCGCACGTACCCGACGGTTATTTCATCCCGCGCACTTTGGCAAACAGCCCCAGAATTATTCTTTACAGATTGGGGGATCCCGGCGCGATTTCAAGCCCAGAGGCCGATTTTCTCCGCGCGCCGAAAACGATGCCGTTAATCTGACCGTTATCATGCCAGCCAGTTCCCCAGGCAACAGGGTAAATATAGTGCATATTGCCCCACTTAACCTGAGATTAATCAGCAACGTGGCAAAAAGAAAAGCCCGCAACCTGAGGTTGCGGGCTTTTTCATCGTGCGCCGGTTCGCCAGGCGAAACCGGGGGCGCCGTTCATGGCGCCCGGCACGCCGGCATTACGCCTGTTGAGTCTGGTTCATCAGCTCGCTGAAGGTAGTGGCTTTTTCAGTCACTTTCGCTTTTGCCAGCAGGGCTTCAACCGCTTGCTCTTCCAGAGCCACGTTGCGCATGTTGTTCATCAGCTCTTTGTTTTTGCTGTAGAACTCGATGACTTCGCTCGGATCTTCGTAGGCAGAAGCCATTTCTTCGATCAGCGTCTTCACGCGGTCTTCGTCAGCTTTCAGGTCGTTGGTGCTGATCACTTCGCCCAGCAGCAGGCCAACCACTACGCGGCGTTTCGCTTGCTCTTCGAACAGCTCGCGTGGCAGTTCCAGCGCTTGCTTCTCGTTGCCGCCGAAACGCTGTGCAGCCTGACGACGCAGTACGTCGATTTCGCCGTCGATCAGGGCAGCTGGCACGTCGATTTCGTTCGCGCTCACCAGGCCGTCGATCGCCTGAGACTTGATGCGGTTACGCACGGCGCCTTTCAGCTCGCGCTCCATGTTCTTGCGAACTTCGGTGCGCAGGCCGGCAACGGAACCGTCCGCCACGCCGAAACGCTTGATGAACTCTTCGGTCAGCTCCGGCAGTTCGCGCTCTTCAACTTTCTTCAGCACGATAGCGAATTTGGCCGCTTTGCCCTTCAGGTTTTCCGCGTGGTAATCTTCCGGGAAGTTCACGTCGATGGAGAACTCTTCGCCCGCTTTGTGACCGACCAGGCCTTCTTCGAAGCCTGGGATCATGCGGCCCTGGCCCATTGCCAGTACGAAGTCGGACGCTTTGCCGCCTTCGAACTCTTCACCGTCGATAGAACCGGTGAAGTCAACGGTCACGCGATCTTCAGCTTCCGCTGCGCGATCGGTTTCTTTCCAGGTCGCCTGCTGCTTGCGCAGGGTATCCAGCATCGCGTCGACGTCTTCGTCGTTCACTTCAACCACAGGTTTTTCAACTTCGATGTTTTCCAGGCCTTTCAGCTCAACTTCTGGATACACTTCGAATTCAACGGCGAAGGTGAAGTCTTCACCTTCTTTGTACTCGCCCGGCACGTAGTTTGGTGCGCCGGCCGGATTAATCTTTTCTTTGATGATCGCGTCAACGAAGCTGCGCTGCATCGCTTCGCCCAGCACGTCCTGACGAACAGAGGCGCCGTAACGCTGTTCCACGATGTTCATCGGCACTTTGCCTTTGCGGAAGCCGTCGATACGCACGCTTTTCGCTGCGTTGATCAGCTCTTTCTTCACCGCCTGCTTGATAGTATCAGCCGGTACAGTAATAGAGAGACGGCGCCCAAGGCCTTGAGTGGTTTCTACTGAAACTTGCATCTTGTTACCTCAAAAAAATCACAGTGCTCGGTCAACTCCGTTCCAAGAACCAGGACGGCTACAAATAAGAACCGAGTTCCCTGATGACAGAAGCGTCCCGAAACCATTCCGGAAAAATAAGACGCGACATTATAGCGGCGCATGCATGGCGAGTCGAGGAAAGCTAGGCGGCGCAGGCGCGCTAAAACTCACACTTTTGCCGATTCGATCGCCAAAAGGCCGCCAAAACAGCCCGAACGTTGGCCACATTGCGCATCGGCCGTGTCGTCGTCAAAAACAGAAACGGCCCGCAGGCCGTTTCAAAATTCGTCAGTAGTAATACCCTAATTCAAGGGCAAAGTTCCACTGATACCTGAAAATTTCCCCCTCAGGCCAGCGTCCCGGCGCCGCGACACGGCGGCGAGGCCGGCACGGTATCCTGCAACCCTTCCCACTCTTTGAGCGTGTAGGTGTGCAGCGCCAGCGCGTGTACGCCGTCCGCCAGCTCCTCCGACAGCACGCCGTAGATGGAGCGGTGGCGCGTCAAAAAACGTTCGCCGACGAAGCGATCGCTGACCAATACCACTTTGAAATGGCTTTCTGAGCCCGCCGGAACGTTATGACGATAGCTTTCATCAACGACTTCCAGATACGCGGGCTCAAACGCCGCCCTTAACTTTGCTTCTATTTGCTCGCGAATCATAGGATCTCCTTACAACACCGGCAGAGGACCGTGCCCATCTAGTTCAATATTAGCCGGTTTCCCCCCGTTTAGACCATCGCCGGGACAAATTTCTCTTTTATGCGGTCAAATGATGAGCGTCATCCCCGCCGCTTGGGGGATTATCCGATTGAGCGGGCCAAAAAAGCGTGTTTTTATCAACGGCAGGTAAAAATTTGTCACTCAGGCGCCTTCCGCGCTTCCACCGCACGGCGGCGATGCTATGATGTCGGCAATTTGTTGTCGGCTATCCCGCTCTGATTATTGCTAAATCCATCGAGAATGAGACAGAAAACATGTTAAAGAAACTTTGTCTTCCTTTGCTGGCCGCCCTGCTGCTGGCCGGCTGCGCGACCAGCAGCAACACCTTGAACGTCACGCCGAAAATCGTTCTGCCGCAGCAGGATCCTACCCTGCAGGGCATCACCGTCAGCATCAACGGCGCGGATCAGCGCACCGATCAGGCGCTGGCCAAGGTGAACCGCGACGGCCAGCTGGTCACGCTGACGCCATCGCGCGATCTGCGTTTCCTGCTGCAGGAAGTGCTGGAGAAACAGATGGGCGCACGCGGCTACATGATCGGCGCCGACGGCCCGGTGGCGCTGCAAATCGTCGTCAATAATCTGTACGCGGACGTCTCCGAAGGCAACTTGCGCTACAACATCACCACCAAAGCCGACATCTCGATCATCACCCAGGCGAAGAACGGCAACAAGCAGGTGAAGAATTACCGCTCGACCTATAACGTGCAGGGCGCCTTCACGGCCACCAACGAGAAGATCACCGACGCCGTCAACTCCGTGCTGGGCGACGTGATCGCCGATATGGCCCAGGACACCAGCGTCAACGATTTCATCAAGCAAAACGCGCGCTAATCGCCGCGCCTTGTGCCGCCCGGCGGATCGGGCGGCGCAGACAGGGAACTCATGTCGAAACACTATCTGAACATTTTCACCCAGCGTAACTCCGCCATTCTGCTGCTGCTGGGCTTCGCGTCGGGTCTGCCGCTGGCATTGACCTCCGGCACGCTGCAAGCCTGGATGACCGTCGAAAATATCGATCTGAAAATCATCGGCATCTTCTCGCTGGTGGGCCAGGCCTACGTATTCAAATTCCTCTGGTCGCCGTTCATGGACCGCTATACCCCACCGTTCCTCGGGCGGCGGCGCGGTTGGCTGCTGGTCAGCCAGCTGCTGCTGGTGGCGGCGATCGTGGCGATGGGCTTTATGCAGCCCGCGCAGCACCTGTGGTGGCTGGCGGCGTTGGCGGTGCTGGTGGCGTTCTGCTCCGCCTCGCAAGATATCGTGTTCGACGCCTACAAGACCGATCTGCTGAAAGCCGAAGAGCGCGGGGCGGGCGCGGCGATCTCGGTGCTGGGTTACCGGCTGGCGATGCTGGTTTCCGGCGGCCTGGCGCTGTGGCTGGCGGATCGCTATTTCGGCTGGCAAGCCACCTACTGGCTGATGGCCGGATTGATGCTGATCGGCGTGGCCGCCACGCTGCTGGCGCCGGAGCCGGACGAAAGCATCCCGGCGCCGCGCACCATGGAACAGGCGGTCGTCGCACCGCTGCGCGATTTCTTCGGCCGCAACAACGCCTGGCTGATCCTGCTGCTGATCGTGATGTACAAAATGGGCGACGCCTTCGCCGGCAGCCTCAGCACCACCTTCCTGATCCGCGGTGTGGGGTTCGACGCCGGTGAAGTCGGGCTGGTCAACAAAACCCTCGGCCTGTTCGCCACCATCGTCGGCGCCCTGTTCGGCGGTGTGCTGATGCAGCGTCTCAGCCTGTTCCGCGCGCTGATGCTGTTCGGCGTCCTGCAGGCGGTCTCCAACCTCGGGTATTGGATCCTGGCGGTGACCGACAAGAGCCTGCTCACCATGGGCAGCGCCATCTTCCTCGAAAACCTGTGTGGCGGCATGGGCACCGCGGCCTTCGTGGCGCTGCTGATGACGCTGTGCAACCGTTCGTTCTCCGCCACCCAGTTCGCGCTGCTTTCGGCGCTGTCCGCCGTGGGGCGCGTCTATGTCGGCCCGATCGCCGGCTGGTTCGTCGAAGCCCACGGCTGGCCGTTGTTCTACCTGTTCTCTATCGCCGCCGCCCTGCCCGGCTTGCTGCTGCTCGGCATCTGCCGTCAGACGCTGGAGCACACCCAGCAGCATGGCGACTTCATGCCGCGCACCGAGTTTTCAGAATCTTACCGTTGGGCGCTGCGCCTGCTGACGCTAGGCTGTTCGCTGTTGGGCCTGTGGTTGCTGTTGCTGATCGCCAATGCGCTGGACTGGACGCAGGCACCGCTGCTGGCCGATCGGCTGCTGCAGATCGGCGCCGCGCTGAGCCTGCTCGGCGTCGCGATGGGCAGCGCGCTGGATTACCTCGCCCTTCGCCGCACCCGTTTGGCATAATCTGACCGGCCGGCGATTTCGCCGGCCGAAAAAAAAGCGATCCGGGGGTATATTTATTTCGGTAAAAAAAGATAATCGGCGCGAAAATTATTTTTTTATCCGACTGCCGCGCTCGGAAATAAAATTAAATTCACCTTTAAGACACAATTATTTTACATTAAATAAACCTTTTCTTCGTATTTCCCTGCCGCGCATTTCTTCGCCAAATTCATCATACCTTTAGTTTTCCTTAACATACGGGCTGCTCGTCACGATTCAGCGTGCCAACGCGTTGTTGTCATTAGTAAATTGTCACGCAGGGTTACATCTGTGACCCCCTTAACAGAAAGTGTCAACAAGCCGCTGACACTCCCTTAAGCATGTTTACAGTACTGCAACCTTCCCGTAAAATGCCCGCACACATGAAACGACAATTGAGCCTTTGTTATTGAGGTCGTTAGATGAGACTTAAGAAATACAATAAAAGTATTGGGATGCTGTCATTAATCGCAGCCACTGTATTGCTCAGTGGTTGCGATATGGTTTTGATGAATCCCAAAGGAGCAATTGGTGTTGAGCAACGGACACTGATTATCACTGCAATCGCGTTGATGTTGATCGTGGTGGTGCCAGTTATCTTCATGGCGTTCGCCTTTGCCTGGAAGTATCGCGCTTCCAACAAAGACGCCAAGTACAGTCCGAACTGGGCCCACTCCAACAAGATCGAAGCGGTCGTCTGGACCATTCCTATCATTATCATCGCCATCCTTGGCACCATTACCTGGAAGACCACCCACGAACTCGACCCGTTCAAGCCGATTGTCACCGACAAGAAGCCGATGACGATCGAAGTAGTGTCGCTCGACTGGAAATGGCTGTTCATCTACCCGGAACAAGGCATTGCGACCGTTAATGAGCTGGCTTTCCCGAAAGATGTTCCAGTCGAATTCAAGATCACCTCTAACTCGGTAATGAACTCGTTCTTTATCCCGCAGTTGGGTGGACAGATTTATGCGATGGCCGGCATGCAGACCAAACTGCACCTGATCGGCAACGAAGCCGGTGCCTACAAGGGCATCTCCAGCAGCTACAGCGGCGCAGGCTTCTCCGGCATGAAATTCACCGCGATCGTTACCCCGACCGAAGGCGACTTCGATCAGTGGGTAGCCAAGGTGAAGGCATCGTCTAAAAACCTGAACACCACCGACGACTTTAACAAACTGGCAGAGCCGAGTGAAAACAACCCGGTTGAGTACTTTGCCGCTGTCAAACCGAATTTGTTCAAAGAAACAATTGCCAAATTCATGGGCGACATGGATATGCACAAGGGCGCTGGCGCGCACGAAGGCATGGACATGAGCCAAGGTATGGACATGGGTGAACATGCTGCTCACGCCGGAGCCGAGGAATAACTGATGTTGGGAAAATTAACACTTGATGCGGTTCCGTACCACGAACCGATCATCATGGTCACCGTAGCCGCAATTATTGTCGGGGGCCTGGCAGTGCTGGCGCTGCTGACATATTTCGGCAAATGGAAGTGGTTGTGGAGCGAATGGCTGACTTCGGTCGACCATAAAAAAATTGGTATCATGTACATCATCGTGGCGATGGTCATGCTGCTGCGCGGTTTCGCCGACGCCATCATGATGCGTAGCCAGCAGGCGTTGGCGTCCGCCGGCGAAGCCGGGTTCCTGCCGCCGCACCACTACGACCAGATCTTCACCGCGCACGGCGTTATCATGATCTTCTTCATGGCGATGCCTTTCGTGGTCGGTCTGATGAACGTCGTAGTGCCGCTGCAAATCGGTGCGCGCGACGTCGCCTTCCCGTTCCTGAACTCCCTGAGCTTCTGGTTCTTCGTGGTGGGCGTTGTGCTGATCAACATCTCCCTGGGGGTCGGTGAGTTCGCTCAGACCGGTTGGCTGGCGTATCCGCCGCTGTCGGGTAAAGAGTACAGTCCTGGCGTCGGGGTTGATTACTGGATCTGGAGTCTGCAGATTTCCGGTCTGGGTACCCTGCTGACCGGCGTGAACTTCTTCGCCACCATTCTGAAGATGCGTGCCCCAGGCATGCCTATGATGAAGATGCCGGTGTTCACCTGGGCGGCGCTGTGTACCAACGTCCTGATCATCGTTTCTTTCCCAATTCTGACCGTCACCATCGCGCTGCTGACCCTGGATCGCTATCTGGGCACCCATTTCTTCACCAATGATATGGGCGGCAACATGATGATGTACATCAACCTGATTTGGGCCTGGGGTCACCCAGAGGTGTATATCCTGGTTCTGCCGGTGTTCGGCGTGTTCTCCGAAGTCACCGCGACCTTCTCCAGAAAACGCCTGTTCGGCTATACCTCACTGGTATGGGCAACCATCGCGATCACCGTTCTGTCGTTCATCGTCTGGCTGCACCACTTCTTTACCATGGGGTCCGGCGCGAACGTTAACGCCTTCTTCGGTATCGCCACCATGATCATTTCCATCCCGACCGGGGTGAAAATCTTCAACTGGCTGTTCACCATGTATCAGGGCCGTATCAAGCTCAACTCCGCGATGCTGTGGACCGTTGGCTTCATCATCACCTTCTCCGTGGGTGGTATGACCGGCGTTCTGCTGGCGGTGCCGGGCGCGAACTTCGTGCTGCACAACAGCCTGTTCCTGATCGCTCACTTCCACAACGTCATCATCGGCGGCGTGGTGTTCGGTTGCTTCGCGGGCCTGACCTACTGGTTCCCGAAATCCTTCGGCTTCACGCTGAACGAAAAATGGGGCATCCGCGCGTTCTGGTTCTGGATCATCGGCTTCTTCACCGCCTTCATGCCGCTGTACGCATTGGGCTTTATGGGCATGACCCGTCGTATCAGCCAGAACATCAACCCTGAGTTCCACCCTCTGCTGCTGGTTGCAGCCGGCGGTGCGGCGCTGATCGCCTGCGGCATCCTGTGCCAGCTGATTCAGATCTTCGTCAGTATCCGTGACCGCGAACAGAACCGCGATCTGACCGGTGACCCATGGGGCGCTCGTACTCTGGAGTGGTCAACTTCGTCTCCACCGCCGTTCTATAACTTTGCCGTAGTGCCACAGATTCATGACCGTGATGAATTCTGGGACATGAAAGAAAAAGGCGAAGCGTATAAGAAACCGGCTAAATACGAACCGATTCATATGCCTAAGAACACCGGCGCCGGCGTGATCATCGCCTTCTTCAGCCTGGTATTCGGTTTCGCAATGATTTGGGAAATCTGGTGGATGGCTCTGGCCGGCTTCATCGGTATGATCGTTGTCTGGATCGGCAAGAGCTTCGATCACGATGTTGACTACTATGTGCAGGTTGATGAAATCGAGCGCATTGAGAACCAACACTACGAACAAATCCGTAAAGCAGGCGTGAACCATGTCAACTGAAACTCTGACCAATCATAACGCAGCCCATGCAGAGTATGGGCACCACGACGCGGGAGAGACCAAAGTCTTCGGATTCTGGATCTACCTGATGAGCGACTGTATTTTGTTTGCGAGCTTGTTCGCGACTTATGCAGTCCTGGTGAACGGGACCGCTGGCGGTCCCTCAGGTAAAGACATCTTCGACCTGAAGTTTGTCCTGGTCGAAACTTTCCTGCTGTTGTTCAGCTCCATCACCTACGGCATGGCGATGATCGCCATGAACAAGGGTAAAGTTGGCGGTGTAAACACCTGGCTGTTCCTGACCTTCCTGTTTGGTCTGGGCTTCGTGGCGATGGAAATCTATGAATTCCATCATCTGATCGCCGAAGGCTTCGGTCCGGATCGCAGCGCGTTCCTGTCCAGCTTCTTCGCGCTGGTCGGCACCCACGGTCTGCACGTAACTTCCGGCCTGATTTGGATCATCGTGCTGATGATTCAGGTGAGCAAGTTCGGCCTGACCGCGACCAACAAAACCCGCCTGATGTGCCTGAGCCTGTTCTGGCACTTCCTGGACGTGGTCTGGATCTGCGTATTTACCGTTGTCTACCTGCTGGGGGTTATGTAATGAGCCATTCATCCCATGAAACCTCTCACGGCGGCGCAAGCCACGGCAGCGTGAAGTCATACCTGATCGGCTTTATTCTGTCGATCATCCTGACGGTAATTCCATTTGCGATGGTAATGAACGGCACTGCCTCTCATTCCACCATCCTGGCGGTTGTTGTCGGCATGGCGGTTATCCAGGTGATTGTTCACCTGGTTTACTTCCTGCACATGAACACCTCATCGGAAGAGCGCTGGAACCTGGTGGCATTGCTGTTCACCGCTATGATCATCGGTATCGTTGTTGTAGGTTCACTCTGGATTATGTACAACCTCAACATCAATATGATGGTCGATTAAGAGCTGAGCTGCACGTGATGATTAAGCAATACCTGCAAGTCACTAAACCAGGAATTATTTTCGGCAATTTAATTTCTGTCGTTGGGGGATTCCTGCTCGCTTCCAAAGGGAGCATCGACTATCCCCTGTTTCTCGCCACCCTGGTGGGTGTCTCGTTGGTGGTCGCGTCGGGCTGTGTGTTTAACAACTACATCGACCGCGACATCGACAAGAAAATGGAGAGAACGAAGAATCGGGTGCTGGTAAAAGGCCTGATCGCGCCGAGTGTCACCCTGGTTTATGCGACCGTTCTGGGTATTGTGGGCTTCGCGTTGCTGTATATCGCGGCCAACCCGCTGGCCATGTGGCTGGCGGTGATGGGCTTCGTGGTTTATGTCGGCGTTTACAGCCTGTACATGAAACGCCACTCGGTCTACGGCACGCTGATCGGCAGCCTGTCGGGCGCCGCGCCGCCGGTTATCGGCTACTGCGCGGTAACCAACGAGTTCGACGCCGGGGCATTGATCCTGCTGGCTATCTTTAGCCTGTGGCAGATGCCGCATTCTTATGCGATCGCTATCTTCCGCTTTAAAGATTACCAGGCGGCCAACATTCCGGTGCTGCCGGTGGTGAAAGGCATTTCCGTCGCCAAGAACCACATCACGGTCTACATCCTGGCATTTATGATCGCCACGCTGATGCTGACCCTGGTGGGCTACGCCGGCTACAAATACCTGATCGTCGCTGCGGCGGTGAGCGTCTGGTGGCTGGGCATGGCGCTGCGCGGTTACAAAACCGAAAACGACAGCGTCTGGGCGCGTAAACTGTTCGTGTTCTCCATCGTCGCCATTACCTCGCTGAGCGTGATGATGTCGATCGACTTCAGCGCCACGGCGGCGCCTGAAGCGCTGGTGACCTACGTTTGGTAAGCCAAATCATCCGTAAATGGGCCGCTTTTGCGGCCCATTTTATTTGTCACGCCGAAAAGCGGCCGAACTGTAATATCTGTTAAACAACATTCGATTTACCCCCCCCTGCCCTGCACACTAAAATGACGCAGCTTTACAGAAATCATGCCATCAGGCGCTGTCTCAACGTCTGATGGCATGGTTTTTACCGAGGTTTGATGTGAACGATAATTCAATGACCCCGCAGGAGCGCCGCGCCACCTGGGGATTAGGCACCGTATTCTCCCTGCGCATGCTCGGCATGTTTATGGTACTGCCGGTGCTGACCACCTACGGCATGGCGCTCAACGGCGCCAGCGAAGCGCTGATCGGCATCGCCATCGGCATCTACGGCCTGGCGCAGGCGGTGTTTCAAATCCCGTTCGGCCTGGTGTCCGATCGCATCGGCCGCAAGCCGCTGATCGTCGGCGGCCTGCTGATCTTTGCCCTCGGCAGCGTGATCGCCGCCGCTACCGACTCGATCTGGGGCGTGATCCTCGGCCGCGCGCTACAAGGCTCCGGCGCCATCGCCGCCGCGGTAATGGCGCTGCTCTCCGATCTGACCCGCGAGCAGAACCGCACCAAGGCGATGGCGTTTATCGGCGTCAGCTTCGGCATCACCTTCGCCATCGCCATGGTATTGGGCCCTATCATCACCCACGCCTTAGGCCTGCATGCGCTGTTCTGGATGATCGCCGTACTGGCGCTGGCCGGCATTGTCATCACCCTGGCGGTGGTGCCTTCCGCCGACACTCACCTGCTGAACCGCGAGTCCAGCATCGTGCGCGGCAGCTTCCGCAAGGTGCTGAGCAACTCGCGCCTGCTGAAGCTCAACTTCGGCATCATGTGCCTGCATATCCTGCTGATGTCGAGCTTCGTGGCGCTGCCGCTGGCGATGGAAAAAGCCGGGCTGGCGGCCAGCGAGCACTGGATCGTCTACCTGGTCACCATGCTGGTGTCGTTCGCCGCCGTGGTGCCTTTCATCATCTATGCCGAAAAATATCGCCGCATGAAACAGGTGTTTATGGGCTGCGTGGCGGTGCTGTTCTGCGCCGAAGTGTTGCTGTGGCTCTCCGGCGCGCGCCTGTGGGGCATCATCGCCGGCGTTCAGCTGTTCTTCATAGCCTTCAACGTGATGGAAGCCATTCTGCCTTCGCTGATCAGCAAAGAATCGCCGGCCGGCTACAAGGGCACAGCGATGGGGGTCTACTCCACCAGCCAGTTTATCGGCGTGGCGATCGGCGGCAGCCTCGGCGGCTGGCTATACGGATTGCAGGGCGCAGGGCTGGTGTTTATCGCCGGCGCCGTGTTGGCCGCGGTCTGGTTCCTGGTCAGCAGCACCATGAAAGAGCCGCCGTATGTTAGCAGCCTGCGCATTACGCTGTCGGAACTGGCGGTAAAGGATTCGGCGCTGGAAAGCCGCCTGAAGGCGCAGCCCGGCGTGGCCGAAGCGATCGTGGTGCCGGAAGAGCGCAGCGCCTACGTCAAGGTGGATACCAAGCAGACCAATCGCGGTCAGCTGGAAGCGCTGGTCAATTCGCTATAAAGCATCAGGGCCGGCAATGCCGGCCCCGTAGAGATTAATCGCGGAAGTTCTTGAACTGGAACGGCTGCCCCAGATCGCCGCCGCGCACCAGCGCCATCACGCTCTGCAAATCGTCGCGTGACTTGCCGGTCACCCGCACTTCTTCGCCCTGGATCTGCGCCTGCACCTTCAGCTTGCTGTCTTTGATCAGCTTGACGATTTTCTTCGCCACAGAGGTTTCAATCCCCTGCTTCAGCTTGGCTTCCACGCTGTAGGTTTTACCGCTGTGGGTAAACTCTTCCGGGATCTCCAGCGCGGCGCCGTCGATGCTGCGCTTGCTCAGCTTTTCGCGCAGAATGTCGAGCAGCTGCTGCACCTGGAAATCAGACTCGGTGGCAACCTTGATGCTTTGGTTTTTCTCGTTTAGCTCAAAGCTGGCCGGCACGTTGCGAAAATCCCAGCGGGTGCCGAGATCGCGGGTGGCGTTCTCAACGGCGTTACGCACTTCCTGCATATCAATTTCGGAAACGATGTCGAAAGATGGCATACTTCTTCCTCCTGAATGAGTGCCTAATAGCTTAGGCGATTTTGATGCCGAGCATGATAACCGCTTTGCCGCCTCAGACAAAATCTGCTGAACGCACGCAGGGATAGCGCTTCGGGCTGCCATAAAGCCTATAGTTAATTCACGGTAATTGAGCGGTATTCCCGTGCTTCCAAGGAGACTGAATGAAAATAACCATTCTTGGTTGCGGCGCGCTCGGACAACTGTGGCTCTCCCGGCTGTATCAGCAGGGCCACGATGTACAGGGATGGCTAAGAGTGCCGCAGCCTTTTTGCGCGGTGAACGTGATAGAGCCGGAAGGCGTCTCGTTTAATCGCAACTTGCCCACTAACGATCCAGAGCACCTTGCGCAAAGCGAGCTGCTGCTGGTGACGCTGAAAGCCTGGCAGGTGTCCAGCGCGGTCAGCGCACTGCTGCCGAAGCTGAACCCCCAGTGCGCCATTTTGCTGCTGCACAACGGCATGGGCACCCAAGAGGAGCTACCGCCGAACGGCCAGCCGATCCTGCAGGGCACCACCACCCACGCCGCGCGCCACGAAGGCAGCACCATTATCCACGTCGCCACCGGCATCACCCACATCGGCCCGACCTCGCCGGCCGCCCAGCACCTCAGCCACCTGGCGGAAGTGCTGCATCAGGCGCTGCCCGACGTTGCCTGGCACAACAACATCGCCTCGGCCAACTGGCGCAAGCTGGCGGTCAACTGCGTGATCAACCCGCTGACGGCGCTGTACGGCTGCCGTAACGGCGATCTGCAGCGCTACCCGGAACAGATCGAAACGCTGTGCCGTGAAGTCGTCAGCGTGATGGCGATGGAGGGCTACCACACCTCCTGCGAAGGCCTGATGCAATACGTGATGGATGTGATCCACAGCACCGCCGACAACGTTTCGTCGATGCTGCAGGATATCCGCAGCCAGCGGCACACCGAGATCGACTACATCACCGGTTACCTGCTGCGCCGCGCGCGCAGCCACGGCCTCACGCTGCCGGAGAATGCGCGGCTGTTTGAACTGATTAAACGAAAGGAAAATGAATATGAGCGTATCGGCGCTGGTCTGCCTGGCACCTGGTAGCGAAGAAATCGAAGCCGTCACCACCCTCGATCTGCTGGTGCGGGCGGGCGTAAAAGTCACTACCGCCAGCGTTGCCGGCGACGGCGAGCTGACTATCGTCTGTTCGCGCGGCGTCAAGCTGCTGGCCGACGCGCCGCTGGTGGCGATCGTCGATGAGCCGTTCGACGCCATCGTGCTGCCCGGCGGCCTGAAAGGCGCAGAATGCTTCCGCGACAGCCCGCTGCTGGTAGAAAAGGTGCGGCAGATGCATCTGCAGGGCAACATCGTCGCCGCCATCTGCGCGGCGCCGGCGCTGGTGCTGCAGCATCACGATCTGTTCCCGATCGGCAACATGACCGGCTTCCCGGGCCTGAAAGACCAGATACCGGCGGATAAATGGATGGAGCGCCGCGTGGTGTACGACGCGCGCGTCAACCTGCTCACCAGCCAGGGGCCGGGCACCGCGATGGAGTTCGCGCTGAAGCTGATAGACCTGCTGCTCGGCAAGGCCAAGGCGGCGGAGATCGCCGCGCAGCTGGTGCTGATCCCGGGGATGTACGATTTTCGCGACTGAGCGGCTTGCCGATAAAAAAGGGCTGAACACCGGTTCAGCCCTTGTCGTTTATGCCGCTCCGTGCGTTACGGGCGATAAACCTTCACGTTGCTGAAGCCTTGCTCCAGCAGGTACAGCGCCTGCAGGCGGCTCATCACGCCGCGCTCGCAGTACAGCAGGTAGGTTTTGCTCTGATCCAGATCGCCGAACTGGGTGCTCAGCTTGTAGAACGGCAGCGCTTTCACTTCAACCTGTTCCAGCTGCAGCGGCTTCTCTTCCTGCTCGTCGTTGGAGCGGATATCCAGGATCACCTCGTCGGCGCCGAAGGCCGCGACGGTTTCCACCTCGGTCACCTGCTCCTGCGCCTGCTCGGCGATGGAGCGGATATCGACGTTCTTCGCTTCGCTCACCACCCGGTCGAGAATGCTGAAATCGAAGTGGCTCTCTTCCTCTTCGATCTTGGCCTTGATCGCTTTCACCGTCGGGCTCTTCGAAATCACACCGCAGTATTCCGGCATGGTTTTGGCGAAGTCTTCGGTGCCGATTTCGCGCGCCAGTTTGATGATGTGCTCTTTATCGTGCGAGATCAGCGGACGCAGGATCAGGGTATCGGACGCATTGTCGATCAAGCGCAGGTTGGTCAGCGTCTGGCTGGAGACCTGCCCCAGCGCCTCGCCGGTCACCAGCGCCTGCACGCCGTAGCGTTCGGCCACTTGCGAAGCAGCGCGGACCATCATGCGCTTGAGCACCACGCCCATCTGGCCGTCGTCGACCTTCTCCAGGATCTCACCCACCACCGGCTCGAAGTCGATGGCGACGAAGCGCACCTTATGCGAGCTGGCGAAGCGATTCCACAGGTAGTGTGCCACCTGCTTCACGCCAATCTCGTGCGCGGCGCCACCCAGGTTGAAGAAGCAGAAGTGCACGCGGCAGCCGCGGCGCATCAGCATGTAGCTGGACACGCCCGAGTCGAAACCGCCGGAAATCAGCGACAGCACGTCTTCCTGGGTGCCGACCGGATAACCGCCGATGCCTTCGAGGCGGCGTTTGACCAGCATCAGCTTGTCGTCTTCGATCTCCAGGTTTACCGTGACCTGCGGGCGGGTAAGGTTAACGCGCGCGCTTTCGATGTGTTGGTTCAGGCCGCCGCCGACGTAGCGCTCCACGTCCTGCGAGTTGAACGCCTGCTTGCCGCGGCGCTTGACGCGCACGCAGAAGGTTTTGCCTTCCAGCTGGGCGCGGTAGGCTTCCAGCGTCTGCTCAAAGATGTGGTGGATATCGGTATAAGCACGATCTTCCACTTCCAGAATATGGTGGATGCCGGGAATGCGCGTCAGGGCGTCGGCAATGATCGGCCGCTGGTTTTCATCTTTGGCGCGAACTTCGATATGATCCCAGTGACGGACGACCGCCAGCGTTTCATCATACTGCTTCAGGACGTTGCGAATATTGGTCGAGAGAATCTTGATAAAGCGCAAGCGCACAGATTGGCTCTTGATGGTGATTTCCGGGAACAATTTAATGATAAACTTCATGGCGGTCTTTGTTGTCAGATAAGAATTACGGCGCGGAGTATATCACCATATCGCCGTGCTCTGCGCACAAAACCACACATGAGCGCCATGATTTGCTAATCAAGATCCGCTAGGATAGGCTCTGGCGCCACGGTTCACATGATGACGTAAAAAGAAAATTATGCCGAAAAAACCAGCACAATCAGCCAGTACAGAGCAAACTGCCAGCTTTGAAAGCGCCCTCGGCGAGCTGGAAAGCATCGTGACGCGTCTGGAGTCGGGCGAACTGCCGCTGGAAGACGCACTGAACGAGTTCGAACGCGGCGTACAGCTGGCGCGTCAGGGCCAGCAGAAACTGCAACAGGCGGAACAGCGTGTGCAGATACTTCTTAACGACAGCGCTGACGATGCGGCGCTGGCGCCTTTCACACCGGATGCCGAGTAACCGACATGTCTGAGATCGCCCCATCGGCCGCTTTTGCCGATCAACTGCAGATTTTCCGCCAGCGCGCCGATCGCGCGCTGCTGGACTTCATCGCCCCGCTGCCGTTCAACGACGGCAACATGGTGGCGGCGATGCGTCACGGCGCCTTGCTGGGCGGCAAGCGCCTGCGCCCGTTCCTGGTGTACACCACCGGCCAGATGTTCGGCGTGTCGCTGGCTAACCTGGACGCGCCGGCGGCGGCGGTGGAATGCATTCACGCCTACTCGCTGATCCACGACGATCTGCCGGCGATGGACGACGACGATCTGCGCCGCGGCCAGCCGACCTGCCACATTAAATTCGGCGAAGCCAACGCGATACTGGCCGGCGATGCGCTGCAAACGCTGGCGTTTTCTATCCTGGCCGATGCCGAAATGCCTGACGTGGCCCTGCGCGATCGGCTGGCGATGGTCTCTGAACTGGCGACCGCCAGCGGCGTAGCCGGCATGTGCGGCGGCCAATCGCTGGATCTGGAAGCCGAAGGCAAGCGCGTTGATCTGCAGGCGCTGGAGCAGATCCACCGCCACAAAACCGGCGCGCTGATCCGTGCTGCGGTGCGCCTGGGCGCGCTGAGCGCCGGCGAAGCCGGACGTGCGGCGCTGCCGCAGCTGGATCGTTACGCCGCCGCGGTTGGCCTGGCGTTCCAGGTGCAGGATGACATTTTGGACGTTGTCGGCGAGACTGAAAAAATCGGCAAGCGCCAGGGCGCGGACCAACAACACGGAAAGAGTACCTACCCGGCGTTGCTCGGGCTTGACAGCGCGAAAGCAAAAGCGTGGGATCTCTATCAGGAAGCATTAGCTGCATTAGACACTTTGGCAGCGCAATCTTATAACACAGCGCCATTGCGAGCGTTAGCCAGCTTCATTATTGAACGCGACAATTAACGTGTGACGTTAACTCCTCTGATATGAGTATCGAATGAGTCTTGATATAGCCAAATACCCAACCCTGGCGCTAGCGGAAAACCCCGAGGAACTCCGCTCACTGCCCAAAGAGAGCTTGCCGAAGCTGTGCGATGAGCTGCGGCAATACCTGCTGAACAGCGTCAGTCGCTCCAGCGGCCACTTTGCCTCCGGGCTGGGTACCGTCGAACTGACGGTGGCGTTGCATTTCGTCTACAACACGCCGTTCGATCACCTGGTGTGGGACGTCGGCCACCAGGCCTACCCGCACAAAATTCTGACCGGCCGCCGCGACCGTATCGCCACCATTCGGCAAAAGAACGGCCTGCACCCCTTCCCGTGGCGCGCCGAAAGCGAATACGACGTGCTGTCGGTCGGCCACTCGTCGACCTCGATCAGCGCCGGCCTCGGCATGGCGGTGGCGGCGGAACGTGAAGGCAAAGGCCGCCGCACGGTGTGCGTGATCGGCGACGGCGCCATCACCGCCGGCATGGCGTTCGAAGCGATGAACCACGCCGGCGACATCAACCCGGACATGCTGGTGGTGCTGAACGACAACGAGATGTCGATATCGGAAAACGTCGGCGCGCTGAACAACCACCTGGCGCAGCTGCTGTCCGGCAAGCTTTACTCCACCCTGCGCGAAGGCGGCAAGAAAGTGCTGGCCGGCGTGCCGCCGATCAAGGAGCTGGTGAAACGCACCGAAGAGCACCTGAAAGGCATGGTGGTGCCGGGCACGCTGTTCGAAGAGCTGGGCTTTAACTATATCGGCCCGGTAGACGGGCACGACGTGCAGGGGTTGGTTGCCACGTTGAAAAACATGCGCGATCTGAAAGGCCCGCAGCTGTTGCACATCATGACCAAGAAAGGCCGCGGTTACGCGCCGGCGGAGAAGGATCCGATCAGCTTCCACGCGGTGCCGAAGTTCGATCCCGCCAGCGGCACGCTGCCGAAAAGCGCCGGCGGTCTGCCGACCTATTCGAAAATCTTCGGCGACTGGCTGTGTGAAACCGCCGCCAAAGACAGCTCGCTGATGGCGATCACGCCGGCGATGCGCGAAGGCTCCGGCATGGTGCAGTTCTCTCGTGACTACCCGCAGCAATATTTCGACGTGGCGATCGCCGAGCAGCACGCGGTCACCTTCGCCGCCGGGCTGGCGATCGGCGGCTACAAGCCGGTGGTGGCGATCTATTCCACCTTCCTGCAACGCGCCTACGATCAGCTGATCCACGATGTGGCGATCCAAAATCTGCCGGTGATGTTCGCTATCGATCGCGGCGGCATCGTCGGCGCCGACGGCCAGACTCACCAGGGGGCGTTCGATCTGTCGTTCATGCGCTGCATCCCGACCATGGTGATCATGACGCCGAGCGACGAGAACGAATGCCGCCAGATGCTGTACACCGGCTATCACTACAACGACGGCCCGAGCGCCGTGCGCTATCCGCGCGGCACCGGCACCGGCGCGGCGCTGGAGCCGCTCAACCTGCTGCCGATCGGCAAAGGCGTGGTGCGCCGCCAGGGGGAAAAGATCGCCATTCTCAACTTCGGCACCCTGCTGCCGGAGGCCGCGCAAGCGGCGGAGGCGCTCAACGCCACGCTGGTCGACATGCGCTTCGTCAAACCGCTGGACGAGCAGCTGGTGCTCGAATTGGCCGCCAGCCATGAAACGCTGGTCACGCTGGAAGAGAACGCCATCATGGGCGGCGCCGGCAGCGGCGTCAACGAACTGCTGATGGCCAAACGCCGTCCGGTGCCGGTGCTGAACCTCGGCCTGCCGGACAGCTTTGTCTCGCAGGGCAGCCAGGAAGAACTGCGCGCCGATCTGGGGCTGGACGCCGCCGGCATTCAGCGCCAAATCGAAACCTGGCTGGCGCAGTAATCGCCACTCGCGCCTGAAAAAACGCCTCCGCTCTCGGGGGCGTTTTCGTTTCCGCCCTCCGGGATCCGCGCTACAGTTACTGTCTGAGCTTTCGAATGGGAGGCAAGCATGAAGTACCTGAAACTGGGCAACACCGATCTGAACGTCTCGCGCATCTGCCTGGGCTGCATGACCTACGGCGAACCGAACCGCGGCAATCACGCCTGGACGCTGCCGGAAGAGAGCAGCCGCCCGCTGCTGAAACAGGCGCTGGAAGCCGGCATCAACTTTTTCGATACCGCCAACAGCTATTCCGACGGCAGCAGCGAGGAGATCCTCGGCCGGGCGCTGCGCGACTATGCGCGCCGCGAAGACGTGGTGGTCGCCACCAAGGTGTATTTCCCGCTGAGCAACCTGGAGCGCGGTTTGTCGCGCGCCAACATCATGCAATCCATCGACGACAGCCTGCGCCGTCTCGGCACCGACTATGTCGATTTGCTGCAGATCCACCGCTGGGATTACGAAACACCGCTGGAAGAGACGCTGGAAGCGCTGCACGACGTGGTGAAAGCCGGCAAGGCGCGTTACATCGGCGCCTCCTCGATGTACGCCTGGCAGTTCGCCAAGGCGCTGTATACCGCCGATCTGCACGGCTGGACGCGCTTCGTCAGCATGCAGGATCAATACAACCTGATTCAGCGCGAAGAAGAGCGCGAAATGCATCCGCTGTGTACCGCCGAAGGCATCGCCGTGCTGCCGTGGAGCCCGCTGGCGCGCGGCCGCCTGACCCGCCCCTGGGGCGAAACCACCGCGCGGCTGGTTTCCGACCAGTTCGGCAAGAGCCTGTACGAGGAAACTGAAGGCATCGACGCCATTATCGCCGAGCGCGTCGCCAGCCTCGCCGAGGAACGTGGCGTTTCACGCGCGCAGATCGCGCTGGCCTGGCTGCTGAACAAGCCGGCGGTCAGCGCGCCGATCGTCGGCGCTTCACGCAGCGAGCAGTTGGATGACGCCATCGCCGCGGTCGATTTGAGTTTGTCGCCGCAAGAGGTCGCAGAACTGGAGACGGCTTACGTGCCGCATCGGGTGACGGGATTTGAATAAGAGAAGCGGGCGCAAAACGGCGCGCCCGTCTGTCAGAACAGCCCGATCGGCCAGTGGTGCCCAATCAGGTAGATGATGCCGGCGGACAGCACGCCGGCGATGATATCGTCGACCATGATGCCCATGCCGCCATGCACGTTGCGGTCGAACCAGCGGATCGGCCACGGCTTCCACATGTCGAGAATGCGGAAGATAACGAAACCGGCGGCGACCCAGCGCCAGTCGTTGACCGGCAGCGCCATCAGCGTTATCCACATGCCGACGAACTCGTCCCAGACGATGCTGCCGTGATCGTGCACCTTCATGTCTTTTGCCGTGCGGTGGCAAATATAGACGCCGATGCAGATGCTGAACATCACCGTCAGCGAGTAGAGCTGCCACGGCAGCTGGATCAGCAGCAGCCAAAACGGGATCGCCGCCAGCGATCCCATGGTGCCCGGCATCACCGGCGACAAACCGCTGCCAAACCCGGTGGCCAGCAGGTGCCACGGATTGCTCATCCGCAGCCGGCGCTTGGCTTCATCCATGGGTGCCCGGCTCCGCGTTGAAATGATCGAACCCAGCCCAGTCCAGCTCTACCGCCTCATCGTCGCGATAATAGCGGATGCCTTCAGACAGCGGGCCAATTTGGCCGATACAGGTGTAGTCGGCCCCGAGGTGGCTCAACGCCACTTCCAGCGCGCCGCGGTTGATCTCCGGCACGGTGAAGCACAGTTCGTAATCTTCACCGCCCGCCAGCGCCCAGCGCAGCGCCTGTTCGGCATCGGCGTGGCTGCTCAGCGCCTGCGACATCGGCAGCTCGTCCAGCACGATGCGTGCGCCACAGTCGCTGGCCTTAAGGATATGCTTCAGATCGGAAATCAGGCCGTCGGAGATGTCGATCGCCGAGCTGGCCAGATCGCGCAGCGCCTGCCCCTGCAACACCCGCGGCTGCGGCCGCAGATGGCGAGCGACCAAATAATCGCGCGCCGTCGTTTCCGTCACCGCCAAACGATCCTGCAGGATCGCCAACCCGGCGGCGCTGTCGCCCAGCGTGCCGGTCACATAGATCCAGTCGCCGATGCGCGCGCCGCTGCGGGTCAGCGCCCGGCCGGCCGGGATCAGCCCCTGGATGGTCAGCGTCATGCTCAGCGGCCCGCGCGTGGTATCGCCGCCGATCAGCTGCATGCCGTAATAGTTGAGCTGATCGAACAGGCTGTCGCTGAAGGCCTTCAGCCAGGATTCGTTCACTTCAGGCAGGGTCAGCGCCAGCGAAAGCCAGGCCGGATCGGCGCCCATCGCCGCCAGATCGCTCAGATTGACCGCCAACGCCTTATAGCCGAGATCGGCCGGATCGATGTCCGGCAGAAAGTGCACGCCCGCCACCAGCGTATCGGTACTGACGGCCACCAGCTGTTTTTCCGGCACTGCCAGCAGTGCGCAGTCATCTCCAATGCCCAACTGTACATCCCGGCGCACACGCTTGAACCGGTCAAAATAGCGGGCAATGAGGTCAAATTCGCCGCATGCCATATCGATATTCCACTAGAAGAAATTAAGGCCGGGAATGCCGGCCTTAATGTTTTACTTTTTCTTGCGAAGGGTTGGCGCCACTTTATCCAGCACCCCGTTCACAAACTTGTGGCTGTCTTCCGCGCCGAAGGTTTTCGCCAGTTCGATCGCTTCGTTGATCGCCACCTTGTAAGGGACATCCTCGCGCATTTTCAGTTCAAACAGCGCGACGCGCAGCACCGCGCGCTCCACCTGGCCCAGCTCTTCGAGCTGACGCGACAGGTAAGGCGCCATCAGTTCGTCCAGCATACCTGCATTCACTGCCGCGCCGGACAGCAACTCGCGAAAATAGGCGACGTCAACATCTTTGACATCCTGCTCCGTCAGGAACTGGTGTTCAACATCGGCAAGGTCGTTTTTAGACAACTGCCAAGAGTAAAGCGCTTGAACAGCGCACTCACGAGCGCGGCGACGAGCAGCAGGTTTCACGGAATTCCCCTTAACTAAATTCAGGCTTTAATAGCTTTGATAACATTAATCATTTCAAGTGCGGTCAGCGCAGCTTCAGCGCCCTTGTTGCCCGCTTTGGTGCCGGCGCGTTCGATCGCCTGCTCGATGCTTTCGGTGGTCAGCACGCCAAAAGCAACCGGGATTTCGGCATTCATCGCAACGTTGCCGATGCCGGAGCTGGCTTCGCCCGCCACATATTCGAAGTGCGCGGTGCCCCCACGGATAACGGTGCCCAGCGCGATAACCGCGTCGTATTTGCCGGTTTTGGCCAATACGCTCGCCGTCAGCGGCAGCTCGTAAGCGCCCGGGACCCAGACAACGGTGATGTTGTCGTCAGCAACCTGACCAATGCGTTTCAACGCGTCGATCGCGCCTTCCAGCAGGCTGTCGTTGATGAAATTGTTAAAACGTGCAATTGCGATCGCCACGCGGGCCTTTGGAGTAGCAACAACACCTTCGATAACTTTCATGGGCTTTCCTTAAAAATGGGTTCAATACCCCGCAGGGGGGCGGATTCTATCATATTCTTTCATCGCCTGCGCGGCGCTTTTGTAAAACCGGCGCACGGGCGCGAGATTCAGTGTTTCGCCCGCAGGCGCAAACGCAGGTCGGGGCCAACCTGGCGCACGTCGCTAAAGACGAATTCCGGCGCGTCGGCCAATCGCTCCAGGCCCGGCAGGTGGCACAGGCCACGGCCATTATCGCCCAACAGTTTCGGCGCGATGTACAAAATGAGCTCATCCACCAGGCCGGCCTGCAGCAGCGCGCCGGCCAGCGTTGCGCCCGCCTCCACCCAGATTGAATTCACCTGGCGCTTGGCCAACAGCATCATCATCACTACCAGATCGACGCCGCCGCCGTGCGCCGGGCAGATAAACTGCTCGACGTCTTGCGACCAGGCCTGTTCATCCGCCTCCAGGCGCGCCAGCCAGGTGGCGCCCGGCTGCTGCACCACGCGGTGCTGCGGAGTAATGCGATTTTGGCTGTCGAGCAGGATGCGCAGCGGCTGGCGCAGATTGTCGCGCGGATAGAGGCGCTGCGTCTCGGCGTCCAATTCATCCCAACGCACCGTCAGCGACGGATCGTCCGCCAGCACGGTGGCGCTGGTGCTGAGAATGGCGGCGCTCTGCGCGCGCAGGCGCTGCACGTCCTGACGCGCTTCGGGTGAGGTGATCCACTGGCTCTCGCCGGAGGCCATCGCCGTGCGGCCGTCCAGCGACGCGCCCAGCTTCAGCTGCACGTAAGGGAAGCCGGTGCGCATGCGCTTGAGGAAGCCCAGGTTGACCGCTTCGGCCTCGGCCAGCATCAGGCCGTGCCGCACCTCGACGCCGGCCTGCTGCAGCTTGTACAGCCCGCGACCCGCCACCTGCGGATTGGGATCTTGCATCGCCGCGACCACCCGGGTTACGCCGGCGGCCACCAGCGCATCGGCGCAGGGCGGCGTGCGGCCGTGATGGCTGCACGGCTCGAGCGTGACATAGGCGGTGGCGCCGCGCGCCTTGTCGCCCGCCATGCGCAGCGCGTGCACTTCCGCGTGCGGCTCGCCGGCGCGCAGATGATAGCCTTCACCGACAATTTCGCCGTCGCGCACGATAACGCAGCCGACGTTCGGATTGGGTGCGGTGGTAAAACGCCCCAGCCGCGCCAGTTCGAAGGCGCGCGCCATATAAAGTTCGTCGTGATGCATGAAAGATCCTTTAGTCTTGCAGGCGGGCGATCTCTTCGCCGAACTCGCGCACGTCTTCGAAGCTGCGGTACACCGACGCGAAGCGAATATAGGCGACCTTATCCAGCTTTTTCAGCGCGTCCATCACCAGATTACCCACCAGTTTGGTCGGCACTTCGCGTTCGCCGGTGGCGCGCAGTTGGGATTTGATATGATTAAGGGCGTTTTCCACGTCGTCCGAGCTGACCGGGCGCTTTTCCAGCGCTTTCAGCATGCCGCGGCGCAGTTTGTCTTCGTTGAACGGCTCGCGCACCTCATCGCTTTTAATCACTCGCGGCATCACCAGCTCAGCCACCTCGAAGGTGGTGAAGCGTTCATTGCACACCAGACACTGGCGGCGACGGCGCACTTGCGAACCGTCCCCCACCAGGCGGGAATCAATGACTTTGGTATCAACGGCGGCGCAGAAAGGGCAATGCATAACACGTCCTGATAAACGTTTTTTATAGATAAATGCAGTTTACCCCGAAGTGCAGCCACAACAAAGGGCGGCGGCCATTTGTTGCGACACGCGGCCTAGAAGCGGCGCCGATATGACTTTCCCATCCGGGCGGACTAAGCTGATAACAGGAGATTCAGCATAGGAAATCGCCGTCATGACAACCTGTTACCCCAAAATCGCCCTGCTCGCCGCCGCCGTGTTGCTGGCGGGCTGCGCGCATAACGCCGCCGTGCCCCAGCTGCGCCATCAGGTCGCCGCGCTGAACCAGAAAGTGAGCGTGCTGACCGATCAAACCACCGCGCTGGAGCGGCAGAATCAGCTCAATCAGCACTCCGACAACGGCGTCTATCTGCTGCCGGCGGCCCGAAGCGCCGCCCGTTTGCAGAGCGGTATCGGCGAACTGAGCGTTTCGCTGAGCCACATCAAGAACGAAGCCAACGGCACGCAGGCGCAGCTGCATGTGCGCGTCCTCTCACAGGCCACGCTGCCGCCGTTCAAAGCCGTGGTGGAATGGGGCCAGTTGGACGACTCCACCGGCCGGCCGTTGACCGCCGAGGCGCTGTCGCAACCGATCGCCAGCGCCGATTCGCTGCTGCCGAAGCCCGGCCAGGACTTCGAACTGCGCTTCAGCGGCCTGACGCCGGAACAATTGGGCTATATCCGTCTGCACAGTCTGGTTTCGACCGCCCAACCGGCGGTAGTGAAGCAGCACTGATCCCCGAGGCAAAAAAAAGGAGCGCCATCGGCGCTCCTTCTCATATCGCTGAATACTGCGGTTGTTAAGGCAGAATCGAAGGCTGATCCGCGCCCTCTTTTTCCACTTTTTGCTGCAGCATGTGTTCGCGTTTCATCCCCAGCTTCAACGCCAGCGCGGACGCGACGTAGATCGAGGAGACGGTACCGATCGACACGCCGATCAGCATCGCCAGCGAGAAGCCTTGCAGCATCGCGCCACCGAAGATGTACAGCATCAGCACCACCATCAGGGTGGTCCCGGAAGTCATCAGCGTACGGCTCAGCGTCTGGGTCAACGACACGTTCATGATCTCGTAAGGCGTACCACGGCGGATCTTGCGGAAGTTCTCACGAATACGGTCGGAAACCACGATGCTGTCGTTCAGCGAGTAGCCGATAACCGACATCAGGGACGCGACGATGGTCAGGTCAATCTCGATATGGAACAGCGACAGCACACCCAGCGTGATGATCACGTCGTGCGCCAGCGCGATAACCGCCCCCAGCGCCAGGCGCCATTCGAAGCGGAAACCGACGTAGATCAGGATACAGATCAACGCCACCAGCAGCGCCATGCCGCCGGTTTGCGCCAGCTCGCTGCCCACGCTCGGGCCGACGAACTCGATGCGCTTCACGGTGGCGTTTTTATCCACCGAGTCGTTGATCACGCCGATCACCTTGTTGCCCAGTTCCTGGCCTGCGGTGCCGGTCGCCGGTGGCATGCGCACCATCACGTCGCGGCTGCTGCCGAAGTTCTGGATGATCGGATCCTGGAACCCGGCCTTCTCCAGCGTATCGCGCATCAGGTCGAGATTGGCCGGTTTCTCCAGGTTGATTTCAATCACCGTACCGCCGGTGAAATCCAGACCCCAGTTAAACCCGCGCACCGACATGGTGGCGATCGACGCGACCAACAGCACCAACGAGATGCCGAAGGCCACGTAGTCCCAGCGCATAAAGTCGTAGACTTTACGGCCGTAGTTGAGTTGCTCAACAGTATAATCCTGTGCCACAACGCACTCCTCAGATAGACAGCTTGTTAATGCGTTTGCCGCCGTAAAGCAGGTTGACGATGGCACGGGTACCGACAATCGCGGTGAACATGGACGTCGCCACACCGATAGCGGTGGTGATCGCAAAGCCTTTGATCGAACCGGTGCCGACTGCGTACAGGATGATCGCGGTGATCAGCGTGGTGATGTTGGCGTCGACGATACTGGAGAACGCGCCTTTATAGCCCTCATGGATCGCCTGCTGAACGGACCTGCCGTTCTTCAGCTCTTCCTTGATACGTTCGTTAATCAGTACGTTGGCGTCAACCGCCACCGCCAGCGTCAACACGATCCCGGCAATGCCCGGCATGGTCAGCGTCGCCCCCGGCAACAGGGACATCACGCCGACGATCAGCACCAGGTTGGCGACCAGCGCCGTGGTGGCGATCACGCCGAACTTACGGTACCAGACCACCATGAAGACGATGGACGCCACCAGGCCCCACAGGCAGGCTTCCAGACCTTGGGTGATGTTCTGCTGACCCAGGGTTGGACCGATGGTGCGCTCTTCGACGATCTGAATCGGCGCGATCAGCGCGCCCGCACGCAGCAGCAGCGAAAGCTGACGCGCTTCGTTCGGGTTGCCGATACCGGTGATGCGGAAGCTGTTGCCCAGACGCGACTGAATGTTCGCCACGTTGATCACTTCTTCCTGTTTCACCAGCACCGCACGGCCGTTGGCGTCTTTCTTGCCGCTGTCCTTATACTCCACGAACAGGGTCGCCATCGGCTTGCCGATGTTGTCCTTGGTGAAGTTGGACATGGACGTGCCGCCGGCGCTGTCCAGCGAGATGTTAACCTGCGGCTGGTTGTATTCGTCGGTACTCGAGGTGGAGTCGGTGATGTGATCACCGGTCAGGATCACGCGCTTGTACAGCACGATCGGCTGGCCGTCACGGGTGTATTTCACCTCGGAGTCGCCCGGCACGCGGCCGTTGGCCGCCGCAGTGGCGTCCGCATTGGTGTTCACCAGACGGAACTCGAGGGTCGCGGTGGCACCCAGAATTTCTTTGGCGCGCGCGGTGTCCTGAATGCCCGGCAGCTCGACCACGATGCGGTCGGCGCCCTGGCGCTGCACCAGCGGTTCGGCGACGCCGAGCTGGTTGACGCGGTTACGCAGGATAGTGATGTTCTGCTGGACGGCGTATTCGCGCGCTTCGCTCAGACGGGCGTCCGTCAGGCTGGCTTTCATGGTGTTGGCGCCGTTGGCGGACAGCACCAGATCGCGCTGACGCGGGCCGATGTAGCTGATGGCCTGGTCACGGGCCGCATTGTCGCGGAAGCGAACTTCCACGCCGTTGTTGTCCAGCTTGCGGATAGACGCGTAAGGAATGCCCTTCTCGCGCAGCTCGCTGCGCAGGGTATCCATGGTCTGTTCCTGCAGCTTGCTCAACGCGGTGTCCATGTCCACTTCCATCAGGAAGTGTACGCCGCCGCGCAGGTCCAGGCCGAGTTTCATCGGCTCTGCGCCCAGCATGGCCAGCCAGGTCGGCGTGGCCGGCGCCAGGTTCAGCGCCACGACGAATTTGTCACCCAGCTCGGTCACCAGCGCTTCGCGGGCGCGCAGCTGAACGTCAGGATCTTTAAAGCGAGCCAGGATGGCGCCATTTTCCAGCGCAATCGACTTGCTCGCGATGTTGTCTTTTTCTAATACGGTACGGACCTGGTCCAGCGTAGTTTCACTGGCGGCGACGCCGCGCGCGCCAGTGATTTGTACGGCCGGATCCTCACCGTAGATGTTGGGAAGCGCATAAAGCAGACCGACGAGGATCACCACGATCAACATCAGATACTTCCACAAAGGATAACGGTTTAGCACGGCAATTCCCTTCGGGAAAAAAGATTACAGGGCCTTCATGGTACCTTTCGGCAGAACGGCCGCCACGAAGTCACGCTTGATCATCACTTCCGTGGTGTCGTTCAGCGCGATGGCGATGATGCCGGTGTCGGCCACTTTGGTCACGCGACCGATTAGGCCGCCGGTGGTCAGCACTTCGTCGCCTTTACCGATGGAGTCCATCAGCTTCTTGTGATCTTTAGCGCGTTTCTGCTGTGGGCGCAGGATCATGAAGTAGAAGATCAGGCCGAACACCACCAGCATAATGATCAGAGAGTACGGGCTTCCCTGAGCCGGAGCCCCTGCGGATGCGACGGCGTCAGAAATGAAAAAGCTCATTGAAATTCCCTCATTAAGTTATCAATTATTAGATCAAGCGTTTAAAGGCGGAATCGGCTTGCCGATCCGACCATAGAAATCCGCAACAAACTGCTCTAATTTACCCTCTTCGATAGCCTGGCGTAAACCCGCCATCAGGCGTTGGTAGTGACGCAGGTTATGAATCGTGTTCAGTCGAGCACCCAATATTTCGTTGCAACGGTCGAGATGGTGCAAGTAGGCGCGGCTGTAATGGCGACAGGTGTAGCAATCACAGTCCTTATCCAGCGGAGAAGTATCATCCTTGTGCTTGGCATTACGGATTTTTACCACACCGTCAGTCACGAACAAATGGCCGTTGCGGGCGTTGCGGGTCGGCATGACGCAGTCGAACATGTCGATGCCGCGACGCACGCCTTCCACCAAATCTTCCGGCTTGCCGACGCCCATCAAATAGCGTGGCTTATCTTCCGGAATTTGCGGGCAAACGTGTTCAAGAATGCGATGCATATCCTCTTTCGGCTCGCCTACAGCCAAGCCGCCCACAGCGTACCCGTCAAAGCCGATATCCACCAGCCCTTTGACTGAAACATCACGTAAATCTTCGTAAACGCCGCCCTGAATGATGCCGAACAGCGCATTTTTATTTTCCAGCTCGTCGAATCGCTTGCGGCTGCGCTCCGCCCAGCGCAGCGACATTTCCATCGAACGCTTAGCGTAGTCCCAGTCGGCCGGGTACGGCGTACATTCATCGAAGATCATCACGATGTCGGAACCCAGGTCATACTGGATTTCCATCGATTTTTCCGGGCTCAGGAACACCTTGTCGCCGTTGATCGGGTTGCGGAAGTACACGCCTTCCTCTTTGATCTTGCGCATCGCCCCCAGGCTGAACACCTGGAAACCGCCGGAATCGGTAAGGATCGGCCCATGCCACTGCATGAAATCGTGCAGGTCGCCGTGCAGCTTCATGATCTCCTGGCCCGGGCGCAGCCACAGGTGGAAGGTGTTGCCCAGCAGGATCTGCGCGCCGGTTTCTTTCACTTCTTCCGGCGTCATGCCCTTGACCGTGCCGTAGGTGCCGACCGGCATAAAGGCCGGGGTCTCCACCACGCCGCGGTCGAAGATCAGGCGGCCGCGACGCGCGCGGCCATCGGTAGTCTGTAGTTCGTACTTCACAAAGCCTCCAGCATCAGAGAAACAGTCTGATGTCGTTGAAACGGGGCCGCGCCGTGCGCGCAGCCCGGGAAATTAACCGCCGACGGACTCGTTTTCCGCCTGCGGGTTACGGCTGATGAACATCGCATCGCCGTAGCTGAAAAAGCGATACTGCTCGGCCACCGCCTGCTGATAGGCGTTCATGGTATTTTTATAGCCGGCGAAGGCCGACACCAGCATGATCAGGGTCGATTCCGGCAGGTGGAAATTGGTCACCAGCGCGTCGATCACCTGATAGTGATAGCCCGGATAGATAAAGATGCTGGTATCGCCGAAGAACGGCGCAATCAGCGCTTCTTTGCTGGCCGCCGCGGCGCTTTCCAGCGAGCGCACCGAGGTGGTGCCCACCGCTACGACGCGCTTGCCGCGCGCCTTGCAGGCCAGCACCGCATCGACCACCTCCTGCGGCACTTCGGCGTATTCGGCGTGCATCACGTGATCTTCGATGGTTTCCACGCGCACCGGCTGGAAGGTGCCGGCGCCGACGTGCAGCGTCACGAACGCCATTTCCACGCCCTTGGCGCGCAGCGCCGCCAGCAGCGGCTCGTCGAAGTGCAGGCCGGCGGTCGGCGCGGCAACCGCGCCGGGCTTCTCGCTGTAGACCGTCTGATACAGCTCGCGGTCGGCGTCTTCATCCGGGCGGGCGATATAAGGCGGCAGCGGCATGTGGCCGGCGGCGTTGAGGATAGTGAACACGTCGCGCTCGTCGTTGAAGCGCAGCTCGAACAGCGTTTCGTGGCGCGCCACCATGGTGGCGGCGATGCTCTCGTCATCCCCCAACAGCAGCTCGGCGCCCGGCTTCGGCGCTTTCGACGCGCGCACGTGCGCCAGCACGCGATGGTCGTCCAGCACGCGCTCCACCAGCACCTCAATCTTGCCGCCGCTGACCTTGCGGCCGAACATGCGCGCCGGGATCACGCGGGTATTGTTGAACACCAGCAGGTCGCCGGCTTCCAGCTTATCCAGCAGATCGGTGAATACGCCGTGCGTCAGCGCCCCGCTCGGCCCGTCCAGCTGCAGCAGGCGGCATGCGCTGCGTTCGGCCTGGGGATAGTGGGCAATCAGGGATTCGGGAAGTTCAAACGAAAAATCAGCGACGCGCATGGGTATTCACTTCTTCAATTTAGGGCTGGTTGGTAAAAAACAGGCGGCCTAGTCTAAAGCCGGGGGCGGTCAGCGGCAAGAAATAAGGAGGATTTGCCTGACTTCGGGTATAGTTGAGGGATGAATTTTCTCGCTCATCTTCACCTGGCCATGCTGGCGGACAGCTCGCTGCTGGGCAACCTGCTGGCCGATTTCGTGCGCGGCAACCCCGCCGCCGACTACCAGCCCGAGGTGGTGGCCGGCATCATGATGCACCGCCGCGTCGACGTGCTGACCGACAGCCTGCCGCAGGTCAAAGCCAGCCGCGACTATTTCAGCGCCCCCTACCGCCGCGTGGCGCCGATCACCCTCGACGTGGTGTGGGACCATTTTCTGGCGCGCCACTGGCAGCAGCTCGAGCCTTCGCGCGACCTGCACCAGTTTACCCAGGAAGCCCGCAGCCAGATCGAACCTTTTCTGCCGCTCACGCCGCCGCGCTTTCAGAACCTGAACGGCTACCTGTGGCAGGAACGCTGGCTGGAGCGCTACGCCGAATTGCCGTTCATCGCCCGGGTGCTGCAGGGCATGGCCAGCCGCCGCCCGCGCCTCGAGGCGCTGGCCGGTTCGTTCGCCGACGTCGAGCAACATTATCATCAGCTTGAAACACAGTTCTGGCAGTTTTACCCGAAAATGATGCGGCAGGCGAAGGACAAAGCGCTCTGAGGTCAAGCTCAAGCCCTTGAAATTGCAACGCCTTGCAAGAATTTACGTTTTGCCGCTTGCCCTTTTGTGGGAAAAGGTTATTTTTAAAGCTCGCTAAATTATATCAACGACTTTGATAGGTGAAAGCTATCTCATCGATTGGTCTTTTACCCTTTATTCACCAAGTCGCGGCCCCTATACTGGCCCTTGTTTTTACATCCACCCTTTAACACCTATTACAGGAGTAATTATGGTCCTGGTAACTCGTCAAGCCCCTGACTTCACTGCAGCTGCCGTACTGGGTAGCGGCGAAATCGTTGAAAACTTCAACCTGAAGAAGCACCTGAACGGCAAACCGGCCGTCCTGTTCTTCTGGCCAATGGACTTCACCTTCGTATGCCCTTCCGAGCTGATCGCTTTCGATCACCGCTATGAAGAGTTCCAGAAGCGTGGCGTTGAAGTGGTTGGCGTTTCCTTCGACTCAGAGTTCGTTCACAACGCATGGCGTAAAACCCCTGTCGACAAAGGCGGCATCGGTGAAGTGAAATACGCAATGGTTGCTGACATCAAGCGTGAAATTCAGAAAGCTTACGGCATCGAACACCCGGAAGCCGGCGTTGCGCTGCGCGGCTCCTTCCTGATCGACAAAGACGGCATCGTGCGTGCTCAGGTTGTTAACGATCTGCCAATCGGCCGTAACATCGACGAAATGATCCGTACCGTTGACGCGCTGCAATTCCACGAAGAGCACGGTGAAGTGTGCCCGGCTCAGTGGGAAAAAGGCAAAGCAGGTATGGGCGCTTCCCCAGACGGCGTTGCAAAATACCTGTCTGAAAACGCTGCCAAGCTGTAATTTCAGCCTGATAGTGAATCAACCGGCCCACGCGGCCGGTTAATGAGATGGTCACCCCCACCCTGTGAGCGGTACGCTGGCAGGGTGTTTTTCTTTCTGAAGGGGATCATCATGCAAAACGTTACGCTCATCGGTATTGACCTCGGCAAGCAGTCGTTTCATGTTCACGCTCAGGA
>NZ_JAVHUX010000026.1:0-12611 GCF_030954545.1 Serratia sp. MF1(2023)
GTTAAGCCTGCCGCCAGCGTTCAATCTGAGCCATGATCAAACTCTTCAATTAAAAGCTTGATGTGCTTCCACTCGAGAAGCGATGCTCAAAGATTTACTGCATGAATTTTACTTCAGTTAGTCACTCTTCAAGACTTGATGTTTTTTTGCATCCGAAGATGCTGGATATCGTCTTGTGGAGTGCCCACACAGATTGTCTGATAAATTGTTAAAGAGCAGTGCCGAGAAACTCATCGGCGCGGCTGCGTATATTACGCTTTTAGCCCGGAGAGTCAAGCGTTTATTTTGCTTTCTTCTCGCTGACCCGGCGGCTTGTCAGTCGTTGTTCCCGGTCAGTGGAGGCGCATTATAGGGAGTTCTCGGCAGGCCGCAACCCCTATTTTCAATATTTTTTCCGACCGTTGAATGTTTAACCAAAACACCGTTAAAGCGGCAGTTTTTTCAACGATTTAAAGCCGTAGTTCTGCAAAACGGGCAATAAAGCGTCAGTATCTTCATTCAACGCCATGCAATAGGCCAGATTCTCTTCCTGGCTCGAGACCAGATTTTCCTGCGTCGAGATGAGCCAGGCGGTACGACGGGCAATCGCCGCGCCGGAATCCACCAGCCGGGTGCCTTCCGGCAACACCTGCATCAGCTCTTCAGCTAATAGAGGGAAATGGGTGCAGCCCAGCACGACGGTATCCGGCGGCTCGCGCATGCTCAGCCACGGATGCAGGATCTTCTTCAGTACCGGCAACGGCACAGCTTCACCGTGCAGCTTGGCCTCCGCCAACTCCACCAGCTCTGAAGAGCCCAGCAGTTCAATCTTGCAGTCGGTAGCGAAACGGGAAATCAGTTCGTGGGTGTAGCTGCGCTGTACGGTGCCACGGGTCGCCAACAGGCCAACGATGCCGTTAACGGTAAGACGGGCGGCAGGCTTGATGGCGGGCACCACTCCCACGACCGGGAAGCTGAAACGCTCGCGCAGGGCCGGCAAGGAAACGGTGCTGGCGGTGTTGCAGGCAATGACGACAATCGCCAGAGGATGCCGCTGCTGCACTGCGCCGACAATCTCCACCACGCGCTCAACGATAAACTCTTCGGACTTCTCACCGTAGGGGAACGCCACGTTATCGAAAGCGTATATATAGTGGAGATCCGGCAGCAACTGCCGAATCTCCTGATATACCGACAGCCCGCCGACGCCGGAATCGAAAACCAGCACCGTCGGGCGAGGTGTGGCGGTGCTGTTAGAAGGTATAGCTTCCAGTGAGGTAGTATTCTCTTCCTGGAGTAGCGTAGCCATAGGCCGTCTCATAATCTTTATCAAACAGGTTGGCAATTCTACCACGAACTGTCAGATGAGATGTGACCGGATACGAAACTGCGAGATCCCACAGGCTCACGCCGCCGAGTTTCACGCTCTGCTCCGGATAGGTACTGTAGTCCTTGTCATAACGTTGACCCAGATATTGATAAGTCACCGCCCAGTCAAAGTCATACAGCTGCCAGTCCAGCTCATATTTCACCTGCTGTTTGGCGCGGCGCAGCAGCACTTCGTGAGTTTTTGCGTTGCGCGGATCGACATAATCGTAACCAATCTGGTGCGTCAGCGGGCCGGTATCAAAAGACGCCGTCGCTTCAATCCCTTTGATGGTCGCCTTACCCACGTTGTAATAGACGTAGTTGGTTTCCCCCGTGGAATCGATCAAATTGTCGATGTCGTTGCGATAACCGGAGATGCGCCAGGTCACCGGCCCGGTCAGCCCTTCAAAACCGCCTTCCCACTGCTTGCTTTCTTCCGGCTTCAGATCGGTGTTATTGCCAAAGTTGCCGTATAGCTGGCTCATATTGGGTGCTTTGAACGCCGTGCCATACGACGCGATAAAACGGTATCCCTCGACGAACTCCCAGGCCGCGCTGGTTTGCCAGGTGCCGTGCCAGCCAAACTCGGAATGATCGTCACCCCGAACCGCGCCTTCCAGCGTCACCGGGCCAACCAGTTGCTGCGCGGTCAGATAGATGCCTGCATCACGTTGGCTTTTTTCACCCTTTACGGTGGTGGAGTCCGGTTTGATTTTCTGTTGCTGCCAGTCGACGCCAGAGCTTACGGTACCCTGTCCAACCTGCAGCGTATTGCCCCACTGCAGGTTGTACTGTTCGGAATCCACCAGGCTGGCCGAGCTGTCATGCATACCGCGGCGAGGATCGTAATCGTAATCCTTGCTATGGCTGTAGCTGCCGGTCAATTGTGTTGCGTAAATGCCTTCTTTATAACGCAATCCGGTATCCCAGGTTTGGCTGTACAGCTTGCGAGTATCTAGCAGAGAGCTGGCCGGAGAGGAATAGTAACTATCGTACGCCGTGCGGTTGTCGTAGCCATACCCACGTACAAAACCGCTGACCGATTCGCTGAACTGATGCTCAAGCGCACCATACAGCGATTTACTCATAAAGCCATCGCGATCCTGCTGGCTTTGCATACCGGTACTGCCATAGGCCACCACGTCATACCCTTTGGTATAGGTGTAGTCGCCCGCCACCGTCGCCACGGTGCTGTCGCCCAGCTGCTGTTGGGTCGACGCGTCATAGGATTGATAGCCGTTGGAGCCGAGGCCGGCGGAAAGCGTCGTGCCGTTCTTTTCGCGGGTGGTAATGATGTTGACCACGCCGCCGATGGCGTCGGAGCCGTACACCGCCGAACGCGGGCCGCGGATGTATTCGACTTTCTGCACCAGCGAAATTGGGATTTGGCTAAGATCGGAAGAGCCGCTGACGCCCGCCTGATTAAGGCGAATGCCGTCAATTAGCACCAGCACGTGGCTGGAGTTGGTGCCGCGAATAAACAGCGAGCTCTTTTGCCCCAGCCCGCCGTTCTGGCCAACATCCACGCCCGGCAGGCGGCGCATCACGTCGGTCAGGCTCTTGGCCTGCCAGCGATCGATATCGTTGCGGGTGACGATGGAAGTCGGCGCCAGCACGGAAGAAACCGGCTGCGGGAAGCGGTTGGCGGTCACCACCAGGTTATCGCCATTCGTGGTTGTGGTGTTGTCTTGCGCCCATCCAGAAAAAGCCGTGACGGAGGAAACCACCGCCAGCAGCGTATTTTTTGTAATTGTCATGAGAAAAGCATCCAAACTTAATTGGCGGATGCCGCAGGATCATGGCCGATAGTTCGCGACGGCCACGGACATTGCGACGTAACACCGGCAGGTCTTCGGGCTTGGGATTTGCAGGCCGCGGGGCGCGACCGGCAACGGGCGATGACTTCCCATCCTGCAATGGACAGTGTCTGCGTCGAAACGCTATCGCCGTGACTTCCCCTTACCGCTGCGCGTCAGCTCCGGATTCACACCGGATTCCCTTTTCACTCGCTGCTTGAGGCCGGACGGCAATGCTACGATCAATGAAAATAGATGTCTAGACTGCTACTAATGTTACAAATAATAAACGCGACAAAACTGGACTTCACGGGCTGATTCCCTACAATCCCCGCTGATCAAATTTGCCTGACGAGAAGACACACATGACGCCCGAGAATTTGCCTATTGAACGTTACGATGACCAACTGGCGGAGAAAGTCGCCCGCCTGAAGACGTTGATGTCACCGTTCGCGGCGCCCGAGCCGGAAGTGTTCCGCTCGCCAGTCGATCACTACCGCATGCGCGCCGAATTCCGCATCTGGCACGACGCGGACGACATGTACCACATCATGTTCGATCAGCAGACCAAGCAGCGTATTCGCGTCGATCGGTTCCCGGCCGCCAGCGAACTGATCAACCGCCTGATGAGCGCCCTGATCGCCGCGCTGAAACCGGAACCGATCCTGCGCCACAAGCTGTTCCAGATCGATTATCTGTCGACGCAAAGCGGCAAAATCATCGCTTCGTTGCTGTATCACCGCAAGCTGGATGACGTTTGGCAACGGCACGCCGAGCAGCTGCGTAACGATCTGCGCGCGCAGGGTTTCGACCTGCAGCTGATCGGCCGGGCATCGAAGACCAAAATCATGCTCGACCAGGATTATGTTGACGAAGTGCTGCCGGTCGCCGGCCGCGACATGATCTACCGCCAGGTGGAAAACAGCTTCACTCAGCCCAACGCGGCCATGAACGTGCAGATGCTGGAATGGGCGCTGGCGGTGACCGCCGGTTCCAAAGGCGATTTGCTGGAGCTGTATTGCGGCAACGGCAACTTCTCGCTGGCGCTGGCGCGCAATTTCGAGCGCGTGCTGGCGACCGAGATTGCCAAACCGTCGGTGGCGGCGGCGCAGTACAACATCGCCGCCAACCATATCGACAACGTGCAGATCATTCGCATGGCGGCGGAAGACTTCACCCAGGCGATGAACGGGGTGCGCGAATTCAACCGATTGAAAGGCATCGATCTGAGCGGCTACAACTGCGAGACGATTTTCGTCGATCCGCCGCGCAGCGGGCTGGACGAGGAAACGGTGAAGATGGTGCAGGCCTACCCGCGCATTCTCTATATCTCATGCAATCCGGAAACGCTGTGCGCCAACCTAGAAACGCTGCAGGCCACTCACCGGGTCAGCCGCCTGGCGCTGTTCGATCAGTTCCCGTATACCCATCACATGGAATGCGGCGTGCTGCTGGAAAAGCACCGCTGATACGACAGGGGCGCCATCATGGCGCCCCGTTTCATTACGACTCTTGAGTCGGCGCATCCGGCGCCTTGCGCGCCTTCAGTTTCATCCCGATCCACAGCACCAGCGCCACGCAGATCACCGACGGCAGGAAGTTGGAGCCGATCTGCGGATATTCGGCGCGCACGATGGCGCTGTACATCAGCAGCCCCAGCAGGAAGCAGGCCGCCGCCAGCTTCGGCATGCCGTCCGGCATGGCGCGGTTCAGGTAACGCTGATGCAGGCAGTACAACGCCAGCACCAACGCGATCAGCGGGAAGATCGAAAACGGCACCACCGAGCTGAACAGCGCGGCAAACGAACCGTTGATCGAAAGGCCGGCAATCAACGCCAGCAGTAAGGTGCCATTTTCACGGCCTGGTTTTTCCATCATTTTTACCTTTTTTATACGTGGGACACAGAAGCTTTTTCTTGTTCGCGGCGATACCAGTAATACGCCCCTTTGGAGATCATCCGCAGCTGCAGCACCAGCCGCTCTTCCAGCTGCTGCCGTTGCTCGACGTCGATATCCAGCGCTTCCGCGCCGGCGCTGAACACGATGGTGACCATCGCTTCCGCCTGCGCTTCGGTAAAGCTGCGCGGCATGTGGTTTTCCAACTCGAGGTAGTCCGCCAGTTCGGCGATGAAATGCTGGATCTCGCGCGCCACCGCCGCACGGAATGCCGCCGACGTGCCGGAGCGCTCGCGCAGCAGCAGGCGGAAGGCGTTCGGGTTGTTGCCGATAAATTCCATAAAGGTGGACACCGAGGTGCGGATCACGCTGCCGCCCTTGGCGATGCGTTGGCGCGCCTGTCGCATCAACTGACGCAGCATCAGGCCGCTTTCGTCCACCATGGTCAGCCCCAGCTCATCCACATCGCGAAAATGGCGGTAAAACGACGTGGGCGCGATGCCCGCCTCGCGTGAAACTTCCCGCAGGCTCAGGCTGGCGAAGCTGCGTTCGGCGCTCAGCTGGCTGAATGCGGCTTCGATCAGGGAACGACGAGTCCGTTCTTTTTGTTGTGCTCTGACGCCCATATGCATATCCGGATAGGTTCCATTCTCTCAGTCTAACGCCCTAGACTCGGCAATATAGCAAATTTTATTGCAACAGCATTTATACTAACGCGCTCTATCACACTTCCGCCCTGAGCCGATTGTGCTTTGCCTCAAAAAGCCTAATGGTGATTGGGTGAGCAGCGCTATGATGTTAAGATACCGTTGTAATCTTGTATAAAAAACAGGTCTCTCCTACATGCAACAGCACTATCAATTTGATGCCATTGTGATTGGCTCGGGCCCTGGTGGTGAAGGTGCCGCCATGGGGCTGGTGAAACAGGGCGCCCGCGTGGCCGTTATCGAACGGTACAACAACGTAGGCGGCGGATGTACCCACTGGGGCACCATCCCTTCCAAAGCCCTCCGCCACGCCGTCAGCCGCATTATCGAATTCAACCAGAACCCGCTTTACAACAACTCGCGCACGCTCAGCGCGACCTTCCCTGACATTTTACGCCACGCCGATAACGTCATCAGCCAGCAAACCCGCATGCGCCAAGGGTTCTATGAGCGGAACCAGTGCAAACTGTTCGCCGGCGACGCGCGCTTCATCGACGCCAACACCGTCAGCGTCAGCTATATGGACGGCACTCAGGACACCATCCGCGCCGACCACATCGTGATCGCCTGCGGCTCGCGCCCTTATCACCCGGCCAGCGTCGATTTCAATCACCCGCGCATCTACGACAGCGATTCCATTCTCGAGCTGAGCCATGAACCGCGCCACGTGATCATTTACGGCGCCGGGGTGATCGGCTGCGAATACGCGTCTATCTTCCGCGGTCTGAACGTCAAGGTCGATCTGATCAACACCCGCGATCGCCTGCTGGCATTCCTCGATCAGGAGATGTCGGATTCGCTCTCTTACCACTTCTGGAACAACGGCGTGGTGATCCGCCACAACGAGGAGTTCGAGAAGATTGAAGGCACCGAAGACGGCGTGATCGTGCACCTGAAGTCCGGCAAGAAGGTGAAAGCGGACTGCCTGCTGTACGCCAACGGCCGTACCGGCAACACAGATTCGCTGGGGTTGGAAAACGTCGGCCTGGAATCGGACAGCCGCGGGCTGCTGAAGGTGAACAGCATGTACCAAACCGCGCTGTCGCACATCTATGCGGTCGGTGACGTGATCGGCTATCCGAGCCTGGCTTCCGCCGCCTACGATCAGGGCCGCATCGCCGCGCAGGCGATCGCTTCCGGCGAAGCCAGCGGTCACCTAATCGAAGATATCCCGACCGGCATCTACACCATTCCGGAAATCAGCTCCGTCGGCAAAACCGAGCAGGAACTGACGGCGATGAAGGTGCCGTATGAAGTGGGCCGCGCCCAGTTCAAGCATCTGGCGCGCGCGCAGATCGCCGGGATGAACGTAGGCAGCCTGAAGATCCTGTTCCATCGCGACACCCTGCAGATCCTCGGGATCCACTGCTTCGGCGAGCGTGCGGCGGAGATCATCCACATCGGTCAGGCGATCATGGAACAGAAAGGTGAAGGCAATACTATCGAGTATTTCGTTAATACGACCTTCAACTATCCGACCATGGCCGAAGCCTACCGGGTGGCGGCGCTTAACGGCTTAAACCGCCTGTTTTAACGCGTTGTCGATGTAGCCCTGCATGTGCTCGCGGATCGCTTCGGCCAACTGCTCATAACGGCTGCGCAGTGGGGAACCGGGACGATACACCAACGCGATGGTGCGCTTCGGTTCCGGCTTGTAGCAATCCAGATAGCAGACGCCGTCGCGTTCGCGCTGCGGCGGCACCGCCAGTGACGGCAGCAGGGTAATGCCGCTGCCGGCCGCGACCATATTGCGCAGCGTTTCCAGACTGGTGGCGCGGAAGTGGGTATCTTCGTCCGCGCCCGCCTGGAAGCAGAAGCCCATCGCCTGATCGCGCAGGCAGTGGCCATCCTCCAGCATCAGCAGCTTCTCTCCCGCCAAATCCGGCATCGCCACGCGCTCGCGCTGCGCCCACGGGTGATCGGAATACACCGCCAGCTTCATCGGTTCATCGAACAGAGGCACTTCGATAAACGCCTCGGTTTCCTTCACCAATGCCAGAATGGCGCAGTCCAATTTGCCGCTGTCGAGTTGCGCCAGCAGTTGCTGGGTTTGCGCTTCGTGCAGGTACATTTCCAGTTTCGGGAAGGTTTTGTGCAGCGTCGGGATGATCTGCGGCAGCAGATAAGGCCCCACGGTCGGGATCAGGCCGATGTGCAGCGGCCCAGACATGGCTTCGCCCTGCTGGCTGGCCATCTCCTTCAATACTTTCACTTCGCGCAGCACGGTGCGCGCCTGCTCCACCAGCAGCAGACCCGCCTGGGTGAACAGCACCTTGCGGCTGGTGCGCTCGAGCAGCATGACGCCCAACTCGTCTTCCAGCTTGCGGATCTGCCCGCTCAGCGTGGGCTGGCTTACATGGCATGAATCGGCCGCGCGGCGGAAGTGCCGGTGCTCGGCCAAGGCGACCAGATACTCTAAATCACGAATATTCATTGTTTCCCTCCATTCCATGATAGCTCATGGCGATAGATAAGATAGCAATGAGCGATTAGATCTATCAACCCCCAGCGACAATAATGTGTCCCAACGAAGCGATATCGCGCTAAATGCTAAAAATTAATTTTGCTAATTAAGGGGTTAATCAATGTTTACCAGTCAAGAAGGCAAGAAAGTTCCTCAGGTTACTTTCCACACCCGTCAGGGCGACCAATGGATTGATGTGACCACTGATGACCTGTTCAAAAACAAAACCGTTATCGTGTTCTCGCTGCCGGGCGCATTTACGCCAACCTGTTCTTCGAGCCATCTGCCGCGCTACAACGAACTGTCCAGCGTATTCAAGCAGCACGGCGTCGACGGCATTCTGTGCGTCTCGGTGAACGATACCTTCGTGATGAACGCCTGGAAAGCCGATCAGCATGCGGAAAACATCACCTTCGTGCCGGATGGCAACGGTGAATTCACCAAAGGCATGAACATGCTGGTCGAGAAAGCGGATCTGGGCTTTGGCCCGCGTTCATGGCGCTACTCGATGCTGGTGCGCGACGGCGTGGTCGAGAAAATGTTCGTCGAGCCGAACAAGCCGGGCGACCCGTTTGAAGTGTCCGACGCCGACACCATGCTGAAATACCTGGCGCCGGAATTCAAAGTGCAGGAGTCGGTCTCCCTATTCACCAAGCCGGGCTGCCCATTCTGCGCCAAAGCCAAGCAGATGCTGCAAGAGCGCGGCATTCAGTATGAAGAGATCGTACTGGGCAAAGACGCCACCACCGTCAGCCTGCGCGCCGTCAGCGGCCGCGCCACGGTGCCGCAAGTGTTCATCGGCGGCCGTCACATCGGCGGCAGCGACGATCTGGAAACTTTCCTGTCAGCTTAATAAGTAATAACAAAGCCAACGTGAACTTTGGCGGGCTACGGCCCGCCCTTTTTTTACCTTTCAGGAGCGGATATGAAACTGTTGAACGTTGATGTTGCGGTCATCGGCGGCGGCACCGCAGGGCTCGGCGCCTATCGCGCGGCCAAACTGTCTACCCCCAGCGTGGTGATGATCGAAGGCGGGCCTTACGGCACCACCTGTGCGCGCGTTGGCTGCATGCCATCCAAATTATTGATAGCCGCCGCCGAAGCGGTGCATCAAATCGAACGCGCGCCGGGCTTTGGCGTGCACCCAACCGGTACAACCCGCATCGACGGGCGCGAAGTGATGGCGCGCGTCAAACGCGAACGCGATCGCTTCGTCAGCTTCGTGCTGGAAGGCGTGGACGAGATCCCGGCCAGCGACAAAATTCAGGGCTATGCCCGCTTTATCGACGACAACACGCTGCAGGTCGACGAGCATACGCGCATCGTGGCGCAGCGCATCGTGATCGCCACCGGTTCCCGCCCCAGCTGGCCGGCGCCGTGGAACGAACTGGGCGATCGTCTGATCGTCAACGACGATCTGTTCAACTGGGATGATTTGCCGCAGTCCGTAGCGGTATTCGGCCCTGGCGTCATCGGGCTCGAGCTGGGGCAAGCGCTGCACCGCCTCGGTGTCGACACCAAGGTCTTCGGCATCGGCGGCGCCGTCGGGCCGCTGACCGACAGCGCCGTGCGCGACTACGCCGCCAACGCGCTGGGGGAAGAGTTCTATCTCGACGCCGACGTGAAGGTAGAGATGATGCAGCGCGAAGGCGACCGCGTATTTATCCGCTATCGGGATCTGCAGGGCCAACCGCAGGAGATCCTGGTGGACTACGTGCTGGCCGCCACCGGCCGCCGCCCCAACGTCGATCGGCTGGGCCTCGAAAACACCGGCTTACAGCTCGACGCCCGAGGCGTGCCGTTGGCCGACCGCCTGACGATGCAAACCAGCGTGCCGCATATTTTCATTGCCGGCGACGCCAGCAACCAGCTGCCGCTGCTGCATGAGGCCAGCGATCAGGCGCGCATCGCCGGCGCCAACGCCGGCAGCTTCCCGGAGATCAATCCGGGCCTGCGCCGCAGCGCGATTTCAGTGGTGTTCTCCGATCCGCAGATCGCCATGGTCGGCTCGACCTTCCGCGAGCTGAGCGAGAAGTTCAGCGCCTGCGGCTGCTTTGAAGTGGGCAAGGTCTCGTTTGAGAATCAGGGCCGCTCGCGGGTGATGCTGCGCAACAAAGGCATTCTGCACGTCTACGGCGAGCAAGGCACCGGCCGTTTCCTCGGCGCGGAAATGATCGGCCCGGACGCCGAACACATCGCGCACCTGTTGGCCTGGGCGCATCAGCAACAGATGACCGTCGATCAGATGCTGGACATGCCGTTCTATCACCCGGTGATCGAGGAAGGCTTGCGCACTGCGCTGCGTGACCTGCAGGCGAAACTCAAACTCGGCACGACCGAAATCGAGCGCTGCCAGCGCTGCCCGGGCGAATAACCTCTCATTCTCCGCTCATCCCCACCGGGCCTTCAGGCCCGGTTTTTTTGCGCAGCACTTTCCACATTTTCCTCCCTCCTCTTGCCTCACGGCCCTTCTGCGTTCATTTTTTATGCTTCGACATTGAAGTGATACCAATAACGATACTAGAATAAAGAAGGGAGCCAGAATGGAGGAAGAACATGGAAAAGCATGAACACTATACCTATCGCATCACCTGGTCAGCGGATGATCGTGAATATGTCGGGCTATGCGCCGAATTCCCCTCGTTGTCCTGGCTGGCGGCCACGCGTACCGGCGCACTGGAGGGTATCGAAAAAGTGGTGAGCGAAACGATCGCCGATATGTTGGCGCAAGGCGAAACGCCGCCGCAGGCGCTGGCGGAAAAGAACTTCAGCGGAAAACTGGTGTTGCGCATGACGCCGGAACAGCATCGGCGGCTGGCGATCGGCGCGATGGAGGAAGGCGTGAGCCTGAACCGTTATCTGTGCGCACGCCTGGCGGGGTAGAGGTTCAAGGGCGGCACCGGACCGCCCTTGTCGTCGTCAAGCCAAACGCTGTTTCGCTGCGGCGATTGCCGCGGCCACCTGCTGCGGCGCGACGCCGCCTTTGGCCGCACGCTTGTCCAGGCAGGACTGCAAGGCCAGGATCGGGTAAACGTCGTCGCCGATCGTTGCGCTGAACTGCTGCAAGTCCGCCAGCGGCAGCGCTTCCAGCGGTTTGCCCTGGCGAATCGCTTCTACCACCGCCTCGCCGACGATATGGTGCGCCTCGCGGAACGGCACGCCCTTGGCGACCAGGTAATCCGCCAGTTCGGTGGCGTTGGCATAGCCCTGCTCCGCCGCTTCCTGGCAGCGCGGGCGCTTCACCTGAATGCCGTCCAGCACCAGCGCCGCCATCTGCAGGCAGTCCATCCAGGTGTCGAGCGCGTCGAACAGCCCTTCTTTATCTTCCTGCATGTCTTTGTTGTACGCCAGCGGCAGGCCTTTCAGCGTCATCATCATGCCGGTCAGCGCACCCTGTACGCGGCCGCACTTGCCGCGGATCAGCTCCAGCGCGTCCGGGTTTTTCTTCTGCGGCATCAGCGAAGAGCCGGAGGTCACGCGGTCGGACAGCTCGACAAATGCCGCTTCACCGCTGTTGAAGAAGATCAGGTCTTCGGCGAAGCGCGACAGGTGCACCATGCTGATGGCAGCGTTGGACAGCAGCTCCAGCACGTGATCGCGATCGGATACGCTGTCCAGGCTGTTGCGGGTCGCCGAGGCGAAGCCCAGCCAGCCGGCCAGCTGCTCGCGATCGATAGGGTAAGCGGTGCCGGCCAGCGCGCCGCTGCCCAGCGGGCTGACGTCCAGCCGTTTCAGGGTATCCTGCAGGCGGCTCTCATCGCGCGCCAGCATCTCGACATAGGCCAGGCACCAGTGCGCGAAAGTCACCGGCTGCGCGCGTTGCAGGTGGGTATACCCCGGCATCACCGCATCCTGGTTGGCTTCGGCGGTCTCCACCAGCGCCTGCTGCAGCTGGACGATCGCCTGATGCAGATCGCCGACTTGCTGTTTGCACCACAGCTTCAGATCGGTCGCGACCTGATCGTTGCGGCTGCGGCCGGTGTGCAGCTTCTTGCCCAAATCGCCGACCTTCTCGATCAGCTTCTGCTCCACCCAGCTGTGGATGTCTTCGGCATCGCTTTGGACGATCGCCAAAGGATCGGCCTGGACCTCCGTCAGTAGCGCATTCAGCGCCTGCTCCAGCTGCTGTTGCTCCGTTGCCGTCAACACGTTAACGGTCACCAGCGCCTTCGACCAGGCCACCGAGCCCACGATATCCTGCTCCGCCAGGCGATAATCGAACCGCAGCGAATCGTTGAGTTGCTTGAACCGCTGATCCGCCGCCTGAGTGAACCGTCCGCCCCAAAGTGCCATATCTTACTCCTGAATTTTTATGCGAAAGGGCGCAGCATGCTGCGCCCTTTCGCATAAAAATTCAGGAGTAAGATATGGCACTTTGGGGCGGACGGTTCACTCAGGCGG
>NZ_JAVHUX010000042.1:0-166625 GCF_030954545.1 Serratia sp. MF1(2023)
CGAGCACGCTCGGGTGTGGTGAAATTGATAATGCCAAGAGCCTGGGAAAGTTCCATTTTAAGGGTCCATGATGATGCCATGGACCCTTTTTACAGCAACTACCGGATCGGTCAATTGATCCTTAAACGATCGGCATTAGGCCCTGCGGCCGCCTTCCTCATGATGCTTATCGCTTAGATCAGCTTCAACGCAACCCAATACAGCGCACCGGAAAGCAGGATCGAGATTGGCAGGGTCAGTACCCAGGCCAACAGGATGTTCTTCACGGTTTTGCTCTGCACGCCGCCGCCGTCCACGATCATCGTCCCGGCAACCGCCGAAGAGAGGACGTGGGTGGTGGAGACCGGCATGCCGGTATAACTCGCCACGCCGATAGACAGCGCCGCGGTCATCTGGGCCGATACGCCCTGGGCGTAGGTCATGCCTTTCTTGCCGATCTTCTCGCCGATGGTGGTGGCCACGCGTTTCCAGCCCACCATGGTGCCGAGCGACAGCGCCAGCGCGACGGCGACGATGATCCACATCGGCGCGTACTCGACGGTCTGCAGCAGATCCTGACGCAGGTTCTTCAGGAAGCGCTGGTCGGCGGATGAGGTTTCCGGCAGCTTGGCGACTTTATCCGCCGTGTCGGTCACGCACATCAGCAGGCGGCGCAGGTGGCTGCGCTGCTCAACCGTCAGCTGATCGTAGCTTTGCAGGTTGGTCAGCATGCCCTGAGCCAGCTCGATCGCCGGCATGGCGCGCGAACTGTCGCAGTGGAACTCGGCCGGCTTGTTCGGCGCAGCTTCGTCATCCGGGCTTGGCACCAGCGGCGTCAACGACACCGCATGCGACAGCGCGTCGCCGTGCTGCTGGTAATATTGCTGCAGGTGGGTCACGGCGTCACGCGTACGGGTGATGTCATAACCGGTTGCATTCATATTGACCACGAAGCCGGCCGGCGCAACGCCGATCAGCACCAGCATGATAAGGCCGATGCCTTTCTGGCCGTCGTTGGCGCCGTGCGAGAAGCTGACGCCAATCGCCGACAGGATAAGCGCGATACGGGTCCAGAACGGCGGCTTGCGTTTGCCGTCGACCTTTTCACGTTCCGCAGGGGTCATGTGGATACGCTGGCGTTTCTTGGTGCCACTCCAATAGCGGCGCAAGGCGAACACCATCACTCCCGCCACCATCATGCCGACCAGCGGCGAGAACAGCAGAGAAAGGAAAATGCCAATCATTTTCGGGACGTTAAGCGCATCCACCACTGAAGTGTGGGTCATCAGGGCGTTGGTTAAACCGACACCGATGATTGCGCCTATCAGCGTATGGGAACTGGAGGCCGGCAGACCGAAATACCAGGTGCCGAGGTTCCAGATGATTGCCGCCAACAGCATGGAGAAGACCATGGCTAATCCGTGTGCTGAACTGACGTTCAACAACAGATCGGTAGGCAGCAAGTGGACGATGGCGTAAGCAACACTCAAACCGCCGAGCATTACGCCAAGAAAGTTGAACAAACCTGCCATCACGACCGCAAGTTGCGAGCGCATGGCGCGGGTATAAATAACTGTAGCGACCGCATTGGCCGTATCATGAAAACCGTTGATGGCTTCATAAAACAACACGAACAACAATGCGAGAATTAACATCAGGCCGGTATGGAAATCCAGGCCAGCGAACAAATGCAGCATAAGCGTTACGCCAGTTTGTGGACATGAACGCCGCGCATTATCAGTGACAACCGGGGCCGGGGAAAAGGAAAATATGACGTTTTTTTGATTTGGACATGACGAAATGATGACGCGCCTATAACAAAAATATGGAATATCAATGCGTTATTCTCCTCTGACCTCTGTAATATTTTCTTACTATGGCGTTGGCGGCGCCGGGGCTTTACAATCTGCCGCCGTGAATTTGGCGGTGACCGGCGGCGAAACGGCGTAATATGGCGCCCTTTTGTCGCGATTGTGGTTTTGATAAGTGAGGCTCAGGTGGAACAGTTTGATGTCGTAGTGATTGGGGCGGGCGCCGCCGGCATGTTTTGCGCCGCGCAGGCGGGGCAACTCGGTTGCCGCGTGTTGCTGCTCGACAACGGCAAAAAACCGGGCCGCAAGATCCTGATGTCCGGCGGCGGGCGCTGCAACTTTACCAACATGTACGCCGAACCGGCGGCCTACCTGTCGAACAACCCGCACTTTTGCAAGTCGGCGCTGGCGCGCTACACCCAGTGGGACTTCATCGATCTGATCAACCGCTACGGCATCGCCTACCATGAAAAAACGCTGGGGCAGCTGTTCTGCGACGACTCGGCGCAGCAGGTGGTGGATCTGCTGGTCAAAGAGTGCGAGCTGGGCCAGGTGACGGTGCGCCTGCGCAGCGAAGTGCTGGGCGTGGAGAAAACCGAACATGGTTACGCGCTGGCGCTGAATGGTGAAAAAGTGAGTGCTCGCTCACTTGTGGTGGCCAGCGGCGGTTTGTCCATGCCGGGGCTGGGCGCTTCGCCGTTCGGTTACAAGCTGGCGGAGCAGTTCGGCCTCAGGGTGCTGCCGACGCGCGCCGGGCTGGTGCCGTTTACCCTGCATAAGCCGCTGCTGGAGCATGTGCAGACGCTGTCCGGCGTCTCGGTGCCGGCGGTGATCACCGCCGAGAACGGCGTCAGCTTCCGTGAAAGCATCCTGTTTACCCATCGCGGCCTGTCCGGCCCGGCGGTGCTGCAGCTGTCCAGCTACTGGCAACCGGGTGAGTATGTGAGCATTAACTTACTTCCTGAGCTGGATTTGGCGGCCTTCCTGGATGATCAACGCCGCCAGCACCCGAACCAAAGCCTGAAAAACACCCTGGCGCTGCAATTGCCGAAGCGGTTGGTGGAGTGCTTGCAAACCCTGGGACAACTGCCGGAGGCCACGCTGAAGCAGCTGAATGCGCCGCAGCAGGCGGCGCTGGTGGAGCTGTTGCAGAACTGGCGCGTGCAGCCGAACGGCACCGAAGGCTACCGCACGGCAGAAGTGACGCTCGGTGGCGTCGACACCAACGAACTTTCCTCCAAGACGATGGAAGCCCACAAGGCGCCGGGGCTCTATTTTATCGGCGAAGTGGTGGACGTGACCGGGTGGTTGGGCGGCTACAACTTCCAGTGGGCGTGGAGCTCGGCCTGGGCCTGCGCCCAGGCGTTGGCGGCGCAGGGGCGTTAACGTTCAGCAGCGTGAAGGGGCTAGGCCGATTTAGAAGGCTATTTTATGGTTATCCGACATCCGGAACACACCGTGATTTAATCGGCCGCCGGCCCCTTAAGCTCTATGCGATTGCCGTCCGGATCGCTGAAGTAAATCGATGGCCCGTCGCCTTCCGCGCCGTAGCGCGATTCAGCAGGGTCGACGGCGATCCCCTGCGATCGCAGATAGGCCAGCAGTTCGTCTTCGTTGAAAGGATCGATGCGCAGGCAGAGGTGATCGACATTTTGCCGGTGAGGATCGGGCGCGTCGCCGCCTTTTTTTCCAAGCTGGCCGTTCACGTCGACCAGATCAATCATGGCCGTTCCGGCGCGCAGGTGCACCAGCCCCAAATCGGGCCGCCGTTTGGCGATGTCGCAACCCAGCGTCTGGGTATAGAACCGCAGGCTTTTTTCCGCATCGCGCACGCGCAGAACCACATGATCGATAGTCTTCAGGCTGAAAGGGGGCATGATTTTCTCCCAGAATCGCTGCGTTACTCATCAGCATAATCGGCAACGCCCGATTTATCCTGTTTTCGCCCCCTATTGCTGCCAGAGCCGCCGCTTATCGCAGAGTCGCCACGATCTCTTCCAACGCCGCGCGCTGCGCCTCGCCGAGCGCGCTTTCCGTCGCCGCATTCTCCGCCAGCAGGGTTTGCAGGCCGATCAGCCAGTCATAGATATAAAACGCGGTGTTTTTGGTCGGCGTCGGCGCCAGCCGGGTTAACCGCTGCTGGCTGCTCCAGTCCACCGCCGGCTGCGGCGGCGGGGTAAAGATCGGCTGGCCGGGGTTGACGCGGCTCTCGGGGCGCGTTGCCGCATCGCGCCGCTGGAAGCCGAGCCAGGCGACGAAGTCGCCCAGTATCGCCAGCGCCTGGCTGATTTGCCGATCTTCACTCTGTTCCGGCAGGCCCCCGGCGCACAGCGCGCGTTCCAGCTCATCATCGAGCCGCAGGCGGCAGGCGGCGCCGATCAGCGCATCGACCAGCAGTTCCAGGTGCGGCTTTTCGACGCCGAGCAGCTCCAGCAACCGGCGGCTGTCCGGCAGGCTGCGCAGATGGTTGATCCAATCCGCGAATACCCGCGCGGCAAAGGATGACGCGGGGGGCTCGCCGGGTGCCGGGGTTTCCGGTGCGCCGAACAGATCGATGTCGAGCCCGAACGGTACAGGCGTCGTCGTCGGGGCCGGCGCGGCGTGCTGCTGTTGCTGATAAAGCTGGCGTAACGTATCGCGCTGCGGCAACAGCCGTTCCAGCAGTTCGCCGTGGCGGCCGGCCTGCGCCTGCAGCGCGCGCAGCAGCTGTTGGCCGCGTTGCTGCGCCGCGTGCGGATCGGCGGCGGTGAGCCAGTTGCCGAGCAGGCTTTCCGTCAGCTCACGCAGCAACTCTTCACGCTGTTCGAGCAGGCGCGCTTGCTTCTGGGCCGGGCGCGCCTGGGTGGCCAGGTAACTCACCATGCGGCGGCAATCCTGTTCATCCAGCGCCAGCAGCGTGGCCCAGCTGTCGCCGGGCTCGCCGACCTGGCGCTGTACGGCGTCGTCGGGGCGCGCTTTGCCTTCCCCGCGTTGATCGAACGGCGTGATCGCCCAGATCAGGCCGGGTTTGCGGCGCTGGCGCAGCGCCGGGGTTTCTCCCTGAGTCTGATTGACCCAGTTGGCGAGCGCCTGGCCGACGCGAGCGGCGTCCTGCGGCGTGGCGGCGGCATCGGCCACCAGCAGCAGGTTGGCGTGCAGGCCGTCTGCGCAGCGGGTCAGCAAATGGGCGCGTTTCGCCTGTTGCAGCCGCTGCGTCGGTTCCGCCTGCGGGCAGGCGCGGCTGCCGGGCAGGTCGATCAGCGCCACGTCGGCGGGCAGGCCCGCCTGCGCCGTCTGCGGCAGAACGGTGGTGACTTCGGCGGTCAGCCAGGTCAGATCGCTCAACGCGATCTTCCGTTCACCGCCGTGTTCGGCCATCACGACGATCGCGGCGTTTTCCGCTGCGGCGCTCGCGGTCAGCAGCGGTAAGGCGCGGTGCGGAGCATGAACCTGTCGGCTGCCGCCGAGGGCATGCAGCGTGTGCGCCAGCTGGCGATAATGCGCCGTCAGCGTCGTTTCCTCTCCCCACAGCGGCGCAAACAGGCGCGCGCGATCGTCGATGCTCAGCTGCGGCGCCAGCGCCACGGCCTGCGGCCAGAAATGCCTGTCCAGCGTCTGTTGCCCCTTGTCGCCGTGGCGGCGTTGGCTATCCCACAGCGCCAGCACATCGCTGTCGCTGAGGCCGTCGAGGGCGACGGCTTGGCGGTGACGCGCCAACGCTTGCAGATGGCCGGCGATCGCGCGGGCGTCCCAGTCCAGCCGGAAGCCGCCCATCGCGGCGGCATCGAGCGTGATGGCCAGCCACTGCGCTTCATCGAGCAGCGCGAGGGCGAGAGGATACTCGGTGGACGGCGTCGGCGCGGTGGCGCAGTAACGCACCGCCAGCGCGGCGTCGCCGTGCAGCCTTTCTGCGCCGGGGGCCAGCGCCGCCAGCAGGTGGGCCTTGGCGGCGGCGTTGTGGCCGTACAGGCCGATAGCGACCTGCGCAGGTTGTGCCTTCGCCAATTGCAGTGCGCGGTTATGGCAACGGCGCAGGCGCAGCGTCAGGCGATCGGCTTCCCGTTCCAAACGGGTGGACTGCCGGCGCGCGGTGTCCACCCAGGCGATCGCCTGCAGAATGCCGGCGCTGAGTGCGTGGTTCGGGGCCGATTGGGCGGTAGTGATAGCTTTCATCGTGGGTAAATGCTCCCGCTGTCTATCCAGTAGTGGGTCGCGCCGGAGGCGCTGGCAGCCAGGGTATTGAGTTTCAGTTGCAGATGGTGCGCCGGGACGGGGCTGCCGTCGGCCAGCAACGCCTGCGCGATCCTGACGCTTTCCGCGCCCTGTTCGGCGCTGGCGGTAATGGCCAGCCGCAGGGTGATCACCGCGTCGCCGGCCAGTTTGCGCGCCAGCTGGGCGTCATTGATGGTCAGCGTATAGAGCGGCGAGGCCGGCCAGCGTTCGTTGTCCAGTTGGCGGAAGCCCAGGCGCAGCGGGCCGCGCAGCTGGAAGCTGCCGGCGGGGTCGAGCGCGAAGTCGGCGCGATCCAGATCGATGTCGCGGTAATAGACGTTATCGTCCGCCAGCATGTTGTTGCCGTCCAGCATGCCCAGGTGGCGAATGGTGGAGTAAGGCTGGAAATCGCCGACGTTGAAGTAAAAGCTCTCCAGCCGCAGGTCGATCGCCAGCAGGCACAGCATGGCGCCCACCGCGGCGGTGGATTTCGGGTTGTCGATGCGGCCGCGTTTGTTGAACGGGTACCAGCTGCGGGTGTGGTAGCCCTCGAGCGGCAGAATGCGGCTGGCGGGCAGCGGCTGCAGGTGGCGCAGCAGCGCCTGCACGCCGGGGAAACGCGCCGGGCGGCCGGTCAACAGCAGCACGTCGCAGGTATACAGCGCCACCACCTCGGCCAGCAGGCGCAGGCAGCGGCCGATGCCGATGCGATCGGACAAGAAGGCGGCGTGCAGATCGGCCAGGCGGATCACCAGCGGGGTGTGCAGAATCTCGAAGGCGTCGCTGTCGGCTTCGCGCTGCACCTCGCCGTTGATAAACGCCAGCACCTGCGGCGTCGGCGGCTGCGGCAGCAGATCGCCCAGGCTGGCGGCGATTTCCGCCCGGCTGTCCAGCGGGTCGTATTCTTCATAGGCGCCGAGCAGCGCGCGCCCGGCGGGCATGAAAATCTGCAGCGCGGCCTGCTGACGCAGGGTGGAAAGCCCGTCCATACGCCCTTCGTTGCCGAACAGCCTGTCCATCAACGCCGGGGCGGCGCTTACGCCGGCGGCTTCGAACGCCTGCTGCACGGCGGGCAGGATAAACTGCTGGATGGCGTCCAGCAGGATATCGTCGCCGGCGACCTTAAAGCCCTCGCGGAACAGCAGGCGCGGGTTGATTTTGATGTTGTTGCCCACGCCGTCGTCGAGCGAATAGTGCGTGATCGCCAGATCGGTGGTGCCGCCGCCGATGTCGATGGAGGCGATGCGCAGCGTTTTGCCCGCCTGCTCATCCGGCGCCAGCGGCCGGTCGGGCCGGGCCATGGCGGCGAAAAAGGCGTCAGTGCGGCCGGCGAAGTTCACCTGGGTTTCATTGTACAGATAGACCATCTGGCCGCAGGTGGCCTCGTCCCACTCCATCTGCACCTGCGGCGCCGGGAAGCGGGCGTGCGCGCCGTCGAACGGCGCATCCTGCGGGTGCCAGTCGAGGGCCTTCCACACCAGCCCGATCGCCTCCTGCATGCGGCGGCGGAAGATCTCGCGCTCCGGTTTCGGCATCGCCGAAGGCAGCGTCAGAATGATGGCGCGCAAACGGCGCGGCGCGGCGGCGTTCGGCATGCGGCTGCGCTGGGCGATGCTGTTGATCTGCATCAGCGCCTGCGCCAGCAGCTCGCTCAGCATCAGCGTCATCACCGCGCTGCGGCTGTAATGGGCGGCGAACACCGGCAGCCGTTGCGCCGTCGGCAGGGCGAACAGCGGCACGCCTTCGTCGTTGATCAGGGTGGTCAACGGCGCGGCGGCGGCCATCGGCTCGTGCTGCTCGTTGAAGCGCCAGCCGGGCGCATAGCGCTCCTCGTCCCACAGGTAGCGGCGCGGGCTGGAAATGCCGGTAGTGCCTTCATGGCCCGTTCGCCGCTGCGCCAGTTGCGCGGCTTCGCGGCCGACGCGGGTGATGGACGGCCACTGGAAGGCGTCGTCGCGCCCGCTCTGGAAAGACAGATGCGGCTTGCCGAAGCCGGCCCGAGAAAACTCCACCCGGCTCTCGAACAGTTCGTTGTAGACGCGGTGCGGCTCGGACAGCGAACGCAGCTGCAGTTCGTAGGTTTGCTTCAGGCCGTTGCTCTCCTCCGGATGATCCTCGACCAGCACGCCGCAGGTGTGCGAGTTGCCGACGTCCAGCACCAGATCGACGTCGATCGCCGGTTGCTGCAGCGTCGCCGCCACCATCTTTATCTGCGGCACCGCCAGCTGATGGCCAAGCATGTGCAACAGATTGAGGTAGTGCGCCTGATACTCGAAGGTTTTCAGCCCGGCGTTGATCTCCACTTCGGCGCGCTGCTCCCGCTCGGCGGCGCGCTGGCTGAACGCCTCGCGCAGCCAGCCGTCCACCCAGGTCAGATCGAGGAACTCGCCCAGCTCGTGGTTGCGGTGCGCCAGCGCGAAACGGAGATCGGTGCCGAGATCGCTTTCGCCCGGCGCCAGCGCCTCCTGGCCGGGCGCCGCAGCGCGGGTGTCGAAGGCCAGCACCATGCGCAGCAGGTTGCCATCCTGATCCGGTTCATCCAACTGCACCACCTGCAGGCGCGCCCAGTTGTCCGGGCCCGACAAGAACAGGCCCGCCGGGGTGTGGCGCAAGCAGGGCAGCGGCAACCAGAGCTTATCCAGCAGGTGCAGCGACTGCTGCAGCGGATAGCTGAACTCCGGCCGCACCACTTCGGCGGCCTGGTCGCCCACGGCCGGCAGCTGGTATTTGCCGCTCTCGGCCTCCCATTGCAGGCGCAGCAGCGGGCCGCTGGCGGTCTTGCGCACGAATTTGCCGGGAAACTCGGCGTCCAGCAGCGGCGTCAGGGCAAAGTCCAGAAACTGAATGCCGCTGTCCTGAATCAGCGTAATGCCGTGTTTGTAGTCCGTAAGGGGTGCCAGCATCATTTACTCTCGCGCTTGAACGTCATGGGATAGGTGGTGTCCGCATCGTAGCGGCCGGTGCACTCCGCCGCGCCGGTTTCGCCCTGGCGGCAGACGATCTCCGGGATCTGGTAGCGGCTGCCGTCGCTGCAGCGCGCCTTGGTGCGGCTGTTGATCACCAGATTGCCGGACTGCATCAGCCCGGCTTCGACCGCCACCCGGCAGCTGACGCCGTCGCCGTAGGCGATAACGGCGCTGCCTTTGCCGCCGTTCAGACGATATTGCAGGCTGGGGCGCTTGCCGGTAATCGGGTCTTTCAGCGCCACCGTGGCGCGCCATTTGCCATTAAGGAAACGGGTGGAGCCGGCCTTCACCGCCTTGGGCGGCAGCACCAGCGCATGTTTGTCCAGCGGCGGCGGGATGACCGGCGCCGGGGGCGGCGGCATCAGCGTCGCGTGCGCCAGCGGTAAGCGCAGCTTGGGCAACGGCGCGGCGGTTTTTTCCGGCGGCGCCGGATGCTGGACCTCCGCCGGCATCGCCGGTTGCGGCGGCGGTGAGCGGTGCAGCCAGGCGGCCAGCGCCGCACTGCCCAGCAACAGTACGGGCAACAGCCAGAGAGCGTAGCGCCGGCGCGGGCGAACGACGGCAGAGGATTCGATAGGCGCTGCCGGGGCGGGCGCCGGTTCAGGCTCGGCGGCCGGGGCCGGTTTTACCGGTTCGACAACGGCCGTCTTGCGCGGTGCGGCGGCGATCGGCGCCGGTTTTTCCACTTCCGATTCGAGCGGGCGCAGGCAGGCCAGCGGATCGTCCGGGCTCTGCGCCTGCGGCTTGATAAAGCCCCAGAAGGTCAGCACCGGCCGATCGTCCACCAGGTAAACGTGGTTGGGGTCGGGCATGTGCATCGCTTTGGCCAGCAGCGCGCCGAACAGGCGATGGCTGGGGTGATCGGTCGCCTGGGCCTGTTCCGTCAGGCTGCGGAAGATCGTCAGGCAGTGTTCCAGGTGGCGCACCGCCTGCGCGCGCTGGGCGTCGCTCGCCGCCAGCCAGGAGGTGACCTTGCCGGGGAAGGGCGCATACCAGTCGATGCGGGTGCCGCTTTCGTTCGGCTGGGGGATCGCCAGACAGTCGGCGGCCTGCTGCTGCCGGCGAAGACGCAGGGTTTCCCGCAGCTGCTGCGCGCAGGCGTAGATCGGTTGCCCGTTTTCACCTAAAGCCAGCACATCATCCAAACTGCCACTGCGTAAGAAGGGTTTCACCACGGCACCGCACCTTGTCCTGTTCTGCAAAAACGCATAAAAGTCCATGATACCCCGCAGGCAGAGCCGCCAAACGGCCAAGGACAGCCCGAAAAACGCCCTTCTTTGGCGTTAGCGGAACCGGCACAGTGAAAATCTCGCTATCCGGACCTGTCCGTGAACCGCTTTATCTGAAAAATAGAACCTGGCCCCGGCAAGTGACGCCGGGGAACGATGTTCTCTTTCACTATGACATCGCCTCGCGGGTTGCCGATTTCGGTATGCCTCAGGCGTGCGGAGCGTTCACATGACGGACAGTCAGTCTGAAAAAACTCTCGTTGTTCCCCCTGCGCATCCCGCCGCCGGGCATTCGCCCCAGGGCTGGATGAACGGCTTCCTCGGCATGATTATTTTCAGCGGCTCGCTGCCCGCCACGCGGGTGGCGGTGCTGGAGCTCGATCCGCTGTTTCTGACGGCGGTCAGGGCGGCGATCGCCGCCTTGCTGGCGCTGTGTGCGCTGCTGATCACCCGGCAGGCGCGGCCGACGCGGGCCGATTTGCCGCCGCTGCTGTTTGTGGCGCTCGGCGTGGTCATCGGTTTTCCGCTGCTGACGGCGCTGGCGCTGCAGCACACCACCTCGGCGCATTCGCTGGTGTATATCGGCCTGCTGCCGTTGGCGACGGCCAGTTTTGGCGTTTTGCGCGGCGGAGAGCGGCCCAAGCCCGCTTTTTGGGCTTTTTCAGGCGTCGGCGCCGTGCTGGTGGGCGCTTTCGCGTTAAGCCAGGGGAGCGGCGGAGCCTGGCAAGGGGATGCGCTGATGATCGGTGCGGTGCTGCTGTGCGGCCTGGGTTATGCCGAAGGGGCGGTGCTGTCGCGCCGGATCGGCGGCTGGCAGGTGATCTCCTGGGCGCTGGTGGCGGCGTTGCCGTTGACGCTGGCGGCCACCTGGCTGGCGGCGCCGGCCGGTTGGCCTGCCGTCAGCGGCGCCGCCTGGCTGTCGCTGGTTTACGTCTCGGTGTTCAGCATGTGGATTGGGTTTATTTTCTGGTATCGCGGCCTGGCGCAGAGCGGCATCGCCGCCGTCGGGCAGTTGCAGCTGCTGCAGCCGTTCTTTGGCCTGGCGCTGGCGGGCTGGCTGCTGCAGGAAACCGTCCAGCCGATGATGATCGCCGTGATGGCCGGCGTGGTGGTTTGCGTGTTCGGCGCCAAGCGCTTTTCCCGCTAGGCGCCGCTGCCGGCACAGGCCAGGATCACTTGTCCGAGCCGTTCCACCGCCTGTTGCACCTGGCGGTCGGCGTAACCGCCCAATCCCAGCACCAGACCCGGCTCACCGTGGCCGGGCGCATACATCGGCGACACCGCCCGCAGCGCCAATCCGGCTTCGTTGGCGCATTGGGCGACCCGCACGTCATCGAGATCTTTCCTCAGCCACAGCACCATGTGCATGCCCTGATCGCAGGGCTGCACTATCGCCAGCTCAGCGGGGATGTGCGTGTTGATCGCCTCGATCAGCACCCGGCGTTTCTCGGCGTAGACGCCGCGCATTTTGCGGATATGCCGGTCGAGATACCCTTCGGCGATAAAGGCGGCCAGCACGTGTTGATCCGCGCTGGGCGGATGGCGATCCATCAGGATCCTGGCGCCGCAAAAGGCGTCGACCAGCGGTGGCGGCACGATGGCGTAACCCAGCCGCAGCGAAGGGAACAGCACCTTGCTGAAGGTGCCGAGATAGAGCGTTCGCTCGGGCGCAAGCCCCTGCAGCGAAGGGAACGGGTGGCCGGCGTAGCGCATCTCGCTGTCGTAGTCGTCTTCCACGATCCAGGCCTGCCGCTCTTTGGCCCAGCCCAACAGGGCGCTTCTTTTCGCCATGCTCATCGGCATGCCCAGCGGATATTGATGCGACGGCGTGACAAAGGCGGCGCGGGCGTCGGCGGCCAGGCGGATACCGGCGGCGACGTCGATGCCGTCGGCGGCGACGGGCACCCTAATCATGCGCCGATCGCGAAACAGGCTGTCGAAAATGGCGGTGATGCCGGCGTAGGCGGGGTCTTCCACCCAGGCGCTGTCGCCGGCGTCCAGCAGGATCTGTGCGGCCAAATAGAGCCCTTGTTGCGTGCCGGAGGTGATGAGGATTTGCTGCGGCGTGCAGTTTACCGAGCGGGAACGGCGCACATAGTCGCAGATGGCTTCGCGCAGCGGCAACGCGCCCAGCGGATCGCCGTAGCCTGACGGGGCGCCGGGGCCGCGCGCCCGGATGCGGTTGCCGAGCCGCCGCCAGATATCGTCGGGCGCGGTATCGCCGATCGGCACCGAGACGGTGAACGGCACCGGCGGCAACGCCCGCGCCTGGGCGGCAAAGCGCGCCAGATGCTGCGCCTGTGCGGAAAGCGGCACGGCTGTGGACGGAGCGGCCTGCACCGTGGCGTGCGGCGTGCGACGCGACGCCTGATAGTGGGCGACCCGGGTGCCGGAGCCGGGCTGCGGTTCGAGAAAACCTTCCGCCGTTAGCTGAGCGAACGCCTCCAATACCGTGCCGCGCGCCAGATTCAACGCCGCCGACAGCCGGCGCGTCGAGGGCAGCAGATCGCCCGCTTTCAGATCGCCCCGGTGGATGGCCTGGCGCAGGGCCTGCGCCAGCTGGTGGCTAAGTTGACCCGCCTGACGATCGAGCTCGCCGAGGGCGGGGACGTCAACGGCTTTGGCTGTTCTGGGCATGCATTCCGGCTCGCTTTGCAGTGCGAAAATGAGTATTCAGAGTAAACCACTCTGGCGTCACTCGCGAGCCTGTTGTCGTTCAGTTCAGCTCCCGCTGATTCAGCAGCACCCGATTCAACTCGCTGTTTTTGCGCACGTTCAGCTTGCGCATCGCCGAACGTTTGTGGGCGCTGATGGTTTTCTGGCTGCGCTGCAGCAGGCCGGCGATGCTGCAGGCGGACATGCCGCTGCTCATCAGGCCCAGCACCTTTTTCTCACAGTGGCTCAGCGCGGCGAGGCGGCAGGCCTGGCATTTCCATATGTCGGCGGCGTGCAGCGCCATCCACGGCTGCTGAATGAATTTTTCCAGCGCCATCTGCAGCTTGAGGCGAATGGCGTAAACCGAGTCGCGCCGGTGGATGCTGAACAGCGGAGACAGGTTTTTCACCTGTTGCTGGGCCGTGTCGTCGAGGGTCAGCAAGGTCAGCTGCCGCTGGCGCGGGATGCCGTAGGGGCTCCGGTAGCAGCAGGCGCAGCCCCAGCGCTCTTCCGGCGTGCGGAACACGATTTCGATGTTATCCAACGCCTGCAGCGCCAGCGGCGAGAACTGCGGGTACAGGCGTTGGCATTCGTTCAGGGAGTGCAGATAGTCCTGCAGCAGCAGACGCAGCCCCTGCTGGTAGAAGTTATCGCTGTCGAACAGCGTGAAGCGAATATCTGGCATGGGTGGCTCCTTAAAAGGCCGCGGCGCCGCGCCGGAGCGAACGGTGACGGCCAATCGCCGGCGTTCGCGCGCCGGTCGTTTTCCTGATTTCCCTGGGGCGGTGCGGGGCTTATTGGTACGCCAGCACAAAATTGGCGACGGAACTGAATTCGCCTTCGGTAAGGCTTTTATCTTTCATCGCGCTCGGCCGGGCCTGGACATAGGCGCTGAACCTCAGGGCGTTGGGGCCGTCTTGCAATGTCACCGCATCGGTCGGCGTGCCCAGATCAATCGCTTTGCCAGCACCGTCAAACAGCGCGATAGCGGCGCCGTTGGCGCCATTGTTGATCGCCAGCTTGCCCGGCAGTTCGGCATCTTCGGTGCCGGTAAAGGTGGCGGTGACCGATTTGAAAACGGCGGTTTTACAGTCGGTTAAGCGAATGGAAAATGACACGGGGTTGGTGTGGCCGTAGCGGTACAAGGTTTTGATCAACACCGTATCCATCTCGACGGTCTGGTGAAGAGACTGCGGGTCGATATTGCAGGGTCTGCTTACCACGGAGCCGAAAAAGTCTATTTCCTTATTTTCCGCCGCGACTGCGGAGGAAAATAGAAAACCGATGCCGCACAGAGCGGTGATTGTCCGATAGTTCTTCATCATCACCACCATTAAATATAATTAATCAGCAAGATTACGGTCTTGCGGAAATTGCCTTCCTGTCCTTCCCCGGTGGCCTGCAATGAGGCGCTGTAGGATTTTTGCACCTGATCGCGGCCACTCATGTCGGCAAAGCTGTCGAACTGATTGTATTTAATCCATTTGGGGTTGGAATTATCGTGGATGCGCAAGGTTGAACCATTGTCCATATTCAAGCCGGTAGCGTCGGTCAGCGTGCTGTTTTTCACCATGAAATTGGCCTCCAGCGCGAAGCTGTCGCTGCAGCCGTTTTTGCGGATCAAGATGCTGAAATCCTTGCTCGCTACGGTGCCCGCATTGGGTTTCCAGGTCGGGATCTCACCGAAGTCAACGCCTTCCGGGGTTGAAAGCTCCACCGAAGCGGCGCACTGGATCACCTTGATTTTATCCAGCCCGGTTAGGGTGAAACGGTAATTTTTTCCCGGGTGGACGTTGATGCCGCCTACGCCATCGAGCTGAAAAACGGCGATCTGACTGGCGCCCCCTTCGGTGATTTCTCCGGTTTTTTGCAAATAAACCTGATAGTTGACATGACCGAGCTCCCGTTGCTTGGGGGTACGAAACATATCGGTTTGTACTCGGGAGTTGATCAAGCCGAGATCCCGGCCGTTATAAATCACCCCCATGGCGATGCCGGCGGCGAACTGCCGGTTGTCCGGATTGGGATAGAAGTAAACCCATTCCCCCTTGGGTTTGCTGGCGTGCGCCCAGCACATAACGTCGCGGCTCATCGGTTTAGAGGTCCAAAGCCGGCTGCCGACCGGTAAGGTGGCCGGTATGGTCAACCGGCCGATATCCTCGCTCTCTTCGGTAATGCCGCTCTCGGTATTCAGGTGGCATTCCAGCGCCTGAGCGCCGAATGGCGTCGCCAGGCAACCCAGCAACGCCAGGCGTTTATAAATAGACCAGCTGGACATGCACCACTCCTTTGAATTGGTTTGCTTCGATGAACGGACGGGTTGATTCCAATTGAGCGCTGAACCACAACGTATTGCCGCCGGGCTGCAAGACATAGGGGGCGCCGGGTTGGTTGAGGGACAGCGCGCGGCCCCGTTGATCTTTCAGCCGCAGGCCAACGCCTTGTACGCCGCCGTGCAGCCTCAGCAGCTGCGGATTGTCGGGGTCGCTTTCACCGAGGAACACCAGCGTGGCGGCCTGCTCCCCCCGCAGGTAAAGCCTGCCGGCGTCGCCGTTGCGCATGCCGGCCGGATTGTCTGCCAGCGCCTTGGCGCCCAGCAGGCAATGGGTAAAGGCGAGGCGAAAACGTACCGGTGCGCTTTGATCGCCGACACGCCGGAAGGCGAGCGTGCCGATCTCACCGAGATCGACCGACTGATCGCGGCTGTCCGGCGCCAGGCTGCAGGGAGAGCTCAGCAGAGCGCCCTGAAAACCGACGGTGCCGCTGGTGCCCTGAACCTCTCCCGGCGGAGAGGCCATCGCGGCGCCGCCGTTGCCGAGCAGCAAGGCGCCGATCAGCAGAGGCCGCAGGCGGCCGGTGAAGTCAGCCATGCCGTATCTCCTTATTTTTTTCCGGGTGCGGCGGTGCAGAGGCTAGCGCTGCAGGTGAAGCGCAGCTCGGGGTGGCCGCCGAAATCATTGATATAGGTGACGACGAAGGTGTCGAACCCATGGTCGCGCAAACGCACTTTTTCGCTGGATTTGGGGGACAGCATCACCGGCTGAAAATCGCCGATCGCGCCACCGCCTTGTTTCTGCGTCTGACGGGCGATGCCGGTCAGCGTGATGTGGAACGGCGTCGGATTTTCGATGGTGAAACCGTCGGCGGTTTTGTGGAACACCAGCTGTTCTTGCCATATCTCACCCTGCGGCGCGACGATGGCCTTCGGGCGGAAGAACAGTTTGATCTGCGTTTGCAGCGCCAGCTGCATCACGTTGGCTTTGCTGCTTTTGGGCGGAATTTCGCGCAAATTGAAATAAAACACCGATTCGCGATCTTGCGGCAATAGCTCGGCTTCCGGCGTTTTGGTAATGCGCACGACGCTGCGTTCTCCGGCCTCCACCCGTTGCAACGGTGGCAATACCACCAGCGGCGAAACGATCTTTTGATGTTGCGCATTCTCGATCCAGGCCTGAGCAAGGAAAGGCAACTCTTTGTTCTCATTGGTTATGTTAAGGCTGATCGATTTGGCGTCGCTCACATAGATGGCGCGCGTGCGATCCAACGCGATCGCCGCGTCGGCCGTCGAAGCCAGCGTCATCAACGCCAGGCTGCCCGCGGTTACTGCTATCGAATGTTTGTTCATGTTATGCGTCTACTCTCAATGTGTTGCGGATTACGGTTTGGTGCACGGCAACAGCAGCCGGTCCAGCGGTTTGGCGGTGCCTGGGATGGCGATGCGGCACTGACGGCGGCCTTCCCAGGCGACGTCCAACCGCTCTTCCGGTTGGACGCCGGTCAGATACACCGAGCCGCCGTCGTTCACCACCGCGATCTCCCGTCCGGTTGCACTCAGCACCGTGGCGCCGAACGGCGGTTCGCTGCCGTCCGCCAGTTTGATGGTGGCTAACAGCTTGCTGCCTTTCACCACCTCGAAGTGGCGATAACCGATGGCGCCTTCCGTCAGCGTGCCTTGCACCACCGCGCGCGTGGCTTCAACGTCGTCCGCCAGCTTGTTGACGTCGATGCGCGTATCGGTGTTGTAGTAGCTGGTGATGTCCGAGATCACCGCCAATCCGAAGCGGTTGCTGTAAGCGCGGCCGTTGTTGATCGGCACGCCGGCGACGCCGTTGGTATCCAGCATCATGCGGCTGCCGCCGTTGCCGGCGTTCTGGTGCGCGGCGACGCCGTGCCGGGTAGCGGTCAGGCCGCCGCGGAAAGTTCCGCCTATCGAGGAGTAACTGCCCTGCTGATAAGACGCGTTGGCGTTGAGCGTGCCGAACGACGCGTTATGGGTGTAGTAACCGCTCGCCGTCGGTTTGCCGGACTGGGTGACGCCGCTGCCGACCTGCCAGGTATTGTTGATGTCGCTGTTGTCGGTGTAGGTCGCCGTTTGGGTCACGTCGTGGTTATTGACCTGCAGCGCGTAGCCCAGACGGTTGTGCTCGCCGATAGGCACGGTGAAATTGAGCATCGCGCTATCGTCGGTGCGGCCCCGATAGTGAGTGCGATAGGCCGCCAACGAGGCGGTGATGTTGCTGATCCCGCCGAAGTCGAACAGCTTGCTGGTCGACATGCCGTAGCGGTTTTGCGCGCCTGCGTCCCAGTAAGTCTGGTGTGAGTAGGTCAGATAAGCGGTGATCGCCTGAGCGCTGTCCTCCGCCATAAAGGTTTTGCTGGCGGTGACGGTATACAACTCTTTTTGTCGGCCGCTGTAGCGATCGTCAATGTCGCCGTAGCGCGCCTGCAGGTACTGCGACATGGTCATAAATTTGCGCTGCGAAAAGCGGTAGCCGGCAAAGGTGATTTGGCCGTTGAGCTCGTCGAAACGCTTGGCGTAGTTGACCTTGAATGACATGCCTTTGGCGCTGGGTTCATCGGGCAGGCGCGCGATCGACTGCGTGGCGTCCACCGACAGGGCGCCGAACAGGTTCAGGTCGCGCCCCAGGCCGAGAGCCCAGGCGTTGTAATCGCCGCCGAGCAGCGCGCCGCCGTACAGCGACCAGGCGTTGCTCAAGCCCCAGGAGAAATCGCCGGCGGAGAACACCGGCCCTTGCGTGCGGTGATCGTAGGCAGACGGCTTGCCCAGCGCCACGTTATAGCGCACGTAGCCGGGGCGGGTCAGATAAGGAATACTGGCGGTATCTACCTGAAAAGTGGAAACGCTGCCGTCTTGTTCTTCCACTTTCACATCCAGTTTGCCGCGTACCGAGCTGCTGAGATCCTGAATGGCGAACGGCCCGGCGGGCACCGTGGTTTGATACAGCGTGCGGCCTTCCTGAGAGACGGTGATCCGCGCGTTGCTTTTGGCGATGCCGCGTACTTCAGGCGCGTAACCCTGCAGGTTGGGCGGCAGCATGCGCTCGTCGCTGGCGAGGTTGAGGCCGGTAAAACGGTAGGCGTCGAACACCGGCGAATTCAGGTAGGTTTCACCCAGCGTCAGCCTGGCGGCCTGCATCGGCAGCGCGCGGTATGCGTAGATCTGATTCCAGTCGAAATTGCTGTCGCGCCGGCCGTATTGTTGGTTGAAATCGGTCTGATAATCGGCGCGCAGGCGCCAGGCGCCCAGGTTGGCGCCCAACGTACCGTAGCTGCTGAGGCTTTCGGCGGTGCCGTTGTCGTGGTGCTGTTTACCGATTTGGCCGCTGAGATTGTAATCCAGCAGCACGCCGGGGATGCCATCGTCCCACTGCTCGGGCGGCGTCCAGTCGGGATCGGAGTATTTCATCCAGGCCTGCGGAATGGTGATCGCCAGCACGCCGCCGCTGATGCGATCGGAAACCGTTGCGCCTTTGATGCCGCGAATGTCGGCACACTGGTTGTCGCGCCACAGGGTGACTTTTTTGGCCGCTTCTTCTTTCAGCGCCATTTTTTCCACCAGGTCAGGCGGCAGGCACACCTGGCTGCCGCTCTTGTTATCCGGCGACGGGAAATACTGAATGCTGCGCTGGGGCAGCGTTTTCTGGTTGATTTTGATATCCAGCAGATAGGTGCCCGGCATGACGTAATCGGCGTCGGAAAAGCGGGATAAGTCCACTTTGCTGCGTTCGCCGATATCCAACACGTCGGTATTGAATTCCGTGGCGGAAAAGACCGGTTTTGCCCAGAGAACAGAGAGAATGACGATGATGGGCGTTTTTTTTATTGTCAGTAAAGACGTCATAGAATGATCACTCATGGCAAATCCGCGCCTAATAGCAGGTCATCCCGTAAGACCTGAATACGTAATGCTGTACAGCGTTCCTAACGAAAACCGGCTACAGATAAGACAGGGTGAATTTGGCCAATGAGCTGAAACCGCCCGCCCGTGCCCTGTCGGGGTGAATGCGCAGCTGGGCGCCAAAGCGCAGCGTGTTATCGCCGGCAACGATCAGATAATCCGCCGTCGTGCTGCCGAGCGGGATCGGGGTGCCGGCGTCGGTCAGCAACTCGATAGCCATGCCGCGCGCCTCGCCATGGACGGCGAGCCATTGCGGATCTTGGCTATCCGCGATGCCGCTGAAGGTGAGGTTGGCCGCGCGATAAATAAAATCGGGCTTTATCTGGCTGGCCAGTTCGCAGTTCACCAACCTGATGGCGAAGTGGCGGCGGCTGCCGATGAGGCTCGGCTGGGCATCTCGCCCGGCGTCGCTCATTGAAACCAGCCCGAAATCAACGGTTTGATCCAAACTGTCGCCGGCGATGTTGCACGGCGTTTCGACGATTTCGCCGCCCAGGCTGACTTTGCCGTGGCCCTGAGTTTTCGCCGTGGCGCTAGCGCTGCCGATGCTGAGCGCGATCAGCAATGCGCCTCGCCAATGGATGGTCATGCTGGCTTCTCCCTGTCGAGATCGGTTCCTTTGCCGGAGCCGGCGTCGTTAAGCATGGGGATGCCCGCGCCGGCATCCCCAACGAGGCTTACTGATAAGCCAGGGTAAAGTTCGCCACGCTGGTGAACTGGCCCGGCACGACGGCGCCGGAAGCGCTGTTGCCTTGCAGGTATGCGGCGAATTTCAGGGCGTTGTTGCCTTCGTTCAGGCCCTGGCCGTCCGTTGCGGTGCCCAGCTCAACTTCCTTGGCGTGCAGCTGGTCGTAAATCACGATGCCTGCGCCGCTGGCGGAACCGCTCAGCGCCAGCAATTTGCTGTTGACGGCATCCGGCGTGCCGGTGAAGGTCACCTTGACGTTTTTCATGGTGTTGAGCGCGCAGTCTTTCAGCTCAATGCTGAAGGGTTCGGCGCTGGATTTGCCTTCTTTGGCCAGGATGCGGCTGCTGATCTGGCCCATCGGGACGGTTTGATCGACGGAGTCCGGCGTGATGCTGCAAGGCGCATCGATAATTTCACCGCTAAAGGTCACGGTGCCGCTGCCCTGGTTCGGGGTCGGCGCCGCATGTGCAACGGAGGCGGTAGAAAAAGCAATGGCGGTCGCCAGCATTAATTTATTCAGTTTCATTTCTCAGGTTCCTGTAGAGAGTATTTAAATAAAAAGAAAAGCACACCTAAATCCCCGCAGAGCAGCAACGCCCTGTTAGCCGCACTGCGATGGGAGCCAGATCCTTTTGCTTTGGGCAATACGCACACTTTTCGTTATTTGCTTTTAATAACGAAATGGTTATGTGATGTTTGGTCGGTTTTATTTGATTTTAAAACCCGAATATCGGTATGGCGTTTTGCTGGGAATATTCTTGCAAACAATAGCATTGCTTGGAAATAGATTTTGTTGAAATAACTCAAATTCAGAATATAAAACCAAAAGGAAAAAGTTAAATATAAGATCAAAAACCAATAGATCGTATGTAAATATTATCCAGAATAAATGACTGCATAAATAAGGTTATGCGAGATATTAGATCGACTGTAATAGCGGTTGCCCTACAATGCGCAATATCGCTTTGCTAATATTACGCTTTGACGAACATTGAAGAATTTTCTTTATGAAACAAAATGAAAAACATAAGCATTTGTTTTGTATGATTTTGTGTGGTTAGTTGTCCCTATGGCGTTCCACCGCCTATTCCTGGGTTGTCGATGGTTTGTCGAAGAGTCGTTAACAAAAAAATAACAACAAGGCAGGGGGAAGATTATTCTTATCAGATGCTATTTTTTGGACGCGCTTATGTTATTTAACCCATTGTGATTAACCAGAAAAGGGCAGGTGATGCCGTAGGCATTACATAATAATGACCTAAGTGATAATCAAAGGATGAACGATGGAATGATTACTGCGATTAATGCATTTAACAGATGTAAGGCGCATGCGTTGACAATGTTGGTAATTATGTATTCGCAGTTCGTTATGGGATTGTTTAAACATCTTCATATCATGATAACCATGAAAAAAATTGCACAGAAAAATCCTAGTGAAAAATCCGAGGAACAATGCATGACATTTTATCGGCAAAGGTTGGATTCATTAATAAATATTCATTCGCGCGGTGATAGACAGCGCCAGGTCTATTTTATCGGAACAACGTCGTTTGCGCGGACGCCGCCGTGATTTATGCCCCTGCGCATCACTGACGTGCAGTCATGAACGGGGGCTCAGCAGTAACCACTCAGGAGGAATGCTATGGCCAAGGTGCCGAAAACGTTTGAAAGTAGAAAATCGCTGATGCTGGATATGTTGCGGGGATTGTGCCGGGATCTTGTGGAAGGGGCCGGGGGCCTGCATCCCCCGCCGGAGCAGTGGCCGAAGACGCGCGAGCTGGCGGATAAATGCGGCGAAAACATTTATACCACCCGCACCCTGCTGCTGGCGCTGGAAAAGGAGGGCAAGGTTCGCTGCACCCACCGCAGCATCAACAATTCTCTACGCTGGTACAGCTGCGACGAACAGGCAGCGATAAAAAAAGAGTGATTCGACCCTGGCGGTCGCTTTTGACTATTCCTACAGCTAATCATTAGTAAAATTTATTATTTGACGGGGCGTTTTGCTCCGTCAATCCTCCTCTCCGCTCGCTGCCATCCGCACAGGCATTGCTAATATGTTTTTTGCGGCCATATACTTATCGCTCAGACGGGAACAGGTGTAGGGAGCCGGCATCGTAATGAAGGAAAAGAAAGACATACTGAGATTGGATGATATTCATTATCAAATAGACAACCAGGTGATCCTGGACTCCGTCTCTTTCACGCTGGGTGAAGGCGAGTTCAAACTGATCACCGGGCCTTCCGGCTGCGGGAAAAGCACCCTGCTGAAAATCATCTCTTCCTTAATGGATCCGACCAGCGGAAACCTCTATTTCGACGGACGAGCGATCGCCGGGATGTCGCCGGAGGCGTATCGCAAACAGGTTTCTTACTGCTTCCAGACGCCGGCGCTGTTCGGCAATACGGTTTACGACAATCTGGCGCTGCCCTACCAGATCCGTCAACAGTCGCCGGATGAACGAAAAATGCAGGCCGATCTGGCGCGTTTCGGGCTGCCGGAGGCGATGCTGACCAAAAGCATCAATGAGCTGTCCGGCGGGGAGAAGCAGCGCGTGTCCCTGATCCGCAACCTGCAGTTTATGCCCCGGGTGCTGTTGCTCGATGAGATCACCAGCGCGCTGGACGAGGAAAATAAGCGCAACGTCAATGAGATAGTGCATCAGCTGGTGGCGGAGCACCGGCTGGCGGTGCTGTGGGTGACGCACGATACCGAAGAGATAGCGCATGCGGACGAGGTGATCACCCTGCGCGCGCACGGCGCCGAGCAACAGGAGCAACAGCATGAATCAGCATAACATCACCAACGAATCCTTAGGCTTGTCGATGATCCTGGTGGTGGTCGCCATTCTGATCAGCCACCGGGAAAAGCTGGCGCTGGAAAAGGACATTATCTGGAGCATCTGCCGCGCGGTGGTGCAGCTGATCATCGTCGGCTACGTGCTGAAGTACATTTTCGATCTGGATAACGCGGTGCTCACCGTGTTGATGGTGCTGTTCATCTGCTTTAACGCGGCCTACAACGCCAAGAAACGCAGCAAGTACGTCGAACACGCGTTCGTGACGTCGTTTATCGCCATCACCACCGGCGCGGTGCTGACGTTGGCGGTATTGGTATTGACCGGCTCCATCGAATTTACGCCGATGCAGGTGATCCCCATCTCCGGAATGATCGCCGGTAACGCCATGGTGGCGGTGGGATTGTGCTACACCAACCTCGGCCAGCGTTTCAAAAGCGAGCAGCAGAAGATTCAGGAGATGCTCAGCCTGGGGGCGACGCCCAAGTTCGCTTCGGCGGCGCTGATCCGCGACAGCATCCGCGCTTCGCTGATCCCGACCGTGGATTCGGCGAAAACCGTTGGGCTAGTCAGCCTGCCGGGCATGATGTCCGGGCTGATCTTCGCCGGCATCGACCCGGTGAAAGCGATCAAATACCAGATTATGGTGACCTTCATGCTGCTTTCCACCGCCAGCCTGTCGACCATCATCGCCTGCTATCTGGCCTACCGTAAGTTTTACAACGCGCGCCACCAGCTGGTGGTCGGCAACCTGAAGTAACGCCATGAAAAACGGCCTCCGCGGAGGCCGTTTTTTTACCCTTGCAGCAGGGCGATGCTCTGGCGGATTTCCCGTTCGATATCCGCCTCGCTCCAGCTGTCCAGCTGCGAAGAGAAGGGCTCGAAGGCATAGACGCCGGTGTAGCCCAGGCGTTCCAGGTTTTGCACCTGGCGGCGGCTCTCCAGCCGATCGCCCTCGCTCAACATGATGCGCTCTTCGTCGCTCAGCGCGCCTTTATCTCGTCCATCCTCCACGCCGGACAGATGCACCAGGCCGATCTGCGCCACCTGGATCTGCGCGTCGAAGTCGGCCTGCGCCACACCGCTTAAATAGTGGTGGAAAGTATCGAGCACGATGCGGTACGGCGCGCCCGAATCGCGGATGAGCGCCTGGGTCAGCAGCGACGATCGCAGCGAGCTGATGCCGAAGCCCAGCGGCTCGACGTACCCCTGTACGCCATAGCGGGCAAACAGCGGCGCCAGCAGCCGCAGCGCGGCGAGGGTGTCGTCGCGTTTTTGCTGCTCGCTGCGCGTGTCATCGGCGCTGCAGTGCGGGCATAGCACCAGCGCCCGGCTGTGGATGGCCTGCGCCTGCGCCAGCAACGCTTCGGCGCGCTGCTGCAGCGCCGCCGGGTTGTCCATCAGATTGAACATGCCGAGGGCGTTGATCGTGACGATCTCGATGCCGTATTGCGCAGCGAGCGCATTGAGCTGCGCGTCGCTCAGATCGTCGGTCACCTTGCCGCTGGGCATATCGTTGCGCAGCTCAACCTTACTGAGCCCGCAGCGTTTCACCAGGCGGAAAAAACTGTCCAGATCGAGATTCGGCGCGATCTTGCGGTTAATGCAGAAGCGGTCCAGTGCAATGGTCATGAGGCATTACTCCAGCGGTCAGGGTTGAGAGATCAGGATTTGCCGTTTTCCAGCGGCAGCGGCTTGCCGTCGGGCAGGGGGTGGCGGTGGCGTTTGGCCAGCACCACCTGCTCCATTTTTTCCAGCGAGACGCCTTTGGTTTCCGGAATATAGCGGCCGATGAACCAGTAGCTGAACAGGCAGCAGGCGGCGAAGATCCACATCGGGAAGGCGCCGTGGAAATGCGAGAACAGGTAAGGGTGGTCGTTGATCATCGGGAACGACTGCGACACCGCGAAGTTAGCGACCCACATGCAGCCGACGGCGATGCTCATCCCCTGCGCGCGCATGCGGTTCGGGAAGATTTCCGACACCAGCACCCAGGCGCCGACGCCCCAAGACAGCGCATAAAACACCATGAAGAACAGCATGCCGAACAGCGCGAAATAGCCGGTGGCCTGGGTGTAGAGCGCGTACGAGGTGAGCAGCAGGCCGGTGATGGCGCCCAGCGTGCCGTAACGCATTAGCGGAATGCGGCCCATGCGATCCATCAGCATGGCGCCGATGACCGAACCGACCAGCTGCAGCACGCCGATCCAGATGGTCTGAAACAGCGCTTCCTGCGCGTTTTCGGTGACGGTTTTCAGCACCACCGGCGCGTAGTACATCATCACGTTGACGCCGGTCACCTGCTGCAGCATGGCGATCATGCAGCCGACGAACAGGATGAAACGCACCCGCACATCGCCGTAGTTCAGCTTCCGATGCCGCTGCTGTTGATCCTGCTGCAGCGAGTCTTTGATTTCTTTCAGCAGATTCTGCGCGTGGGCGGCGTTGGAAACCTTGGTCAACATCGCCAGCGCCTGATCGTCGCGGCCCATCATCACGTTCCAGCGCGGCGACTCAGGAATGACGAACACCAGGATGCAGAACAGAATGCAAGGGATGACGCCCGAGGCGAACATCCAGCGCCAGCCCATTTCCACCAGCCAGGCTTCGCTGGCGAGGCTGGCGATTTTGAAGTTGACGTAGAAAATCACGATCTGACCGAACACGATGGCGAACTGCTGCATACTGAGCGCGCGCCCGCGCATGTCCTTTGGCGACACTTCCGACATGTACATCGGCGACACGGTGGCGGCGATGCCGACCGCCAGCCCGCCGATGATGCGGTAGATGACGAACCAGGTGAAGGTCGGGGCCAAGGCTGCGCCGACGGCGGAAACGGTGAACAGCAGCGCCGCCAGCATCAGCGCCTTTTTACGGCCCCAGCGCGCCGCCAGCGGCCCGGCGGCGAAGGCGCCGACCACGCAGCCGATCACCACGTTGGAGACCGCCCAACCGGTTTCGGCCGGGCTGAGATTGAAATAGGTTTTCAGCGCTTCGATCGCGCCGGAGATCACGGCGGTATCGTAGCCGAACAGAATGCCGCCCAGGGCGGCGATGCCGCAAATTCGCAATATGTAGCCGGTATTGTGCTTACGCTGATATGACATGTGTTGCTCCGATTTTTATCCTGGCTTCCATCCGCACGGTTGGGTTATCGGGAAGAGGGCGAGCGGAAGGGTGTGAACCGTGCCTGTCATCAAGGCGATGTCGTCGATAAATGCTGGAACAAACAAGAACATTTATTTCATAATTAGTGAATAATGGAATATTGATTTTTAGATCCAGTTCAAAAAAAACCGTCACGCGCGATCCGGGCGCCTTGGGCGTTCTGGGGCGGGCGGTAACGGCGACAGGGCAGGCGCGGTGCGGGTTTTCTGTAGCAAAGTCAGTGTGTATTGCCCCTGGTTTCTCCTGCGCCGTTGCGCTTTCCCTGGCGCGGTAATGAAAGCGCCAACCCGATCGACACCGCAAAATTGCGACCTCACGCACTAAAAACAAATTTTTCAAAACAATTTATTTGAAACTTTTTTTTCAATGAAATAGAGTTTGCTGCATCCGGTCAGGATGTAGCCGGCTTGCCGACGGGGTTTGGCGAGCGGGACGATTAACGCCGCGCCGCCGGCGAGTGGCCAGGCGACAGCGGACTTGAAAAGAGGGCGTGACATGAAAACCGTGGGTAACTTTATTGACGGGCAGGTGTGCCTGAGCAGCAGCAATCAAACCGTAGACGTGCACAACCCGGCCAGCGGGCAGGTTGAGCGGCGCGTCACGCAGAGCACCGCCGCCGAAGTCAAGCAGGCCATCGACGTGGCCCATCGGGCGTTTGCCGATTGGTCGCGCACCACGCCGCTGCGCCGCGCGCGCATCATGTTCAATTTCAAGGCGCTGCTGGAACAGCACCGCGACGAGCTGGCCGAGCTTATCGTCAGCGAGCACGGCAAGGTGTACTCGGATGCGCTGGGCGAACTGACGCGCGGCATGGAAGTGGTCGAATTCGCCTGCGGCATCCCGCATCTGATCAAGGGCGAGTATTCGCCGGACGTCGGCAGCGGCGTCGACAGCTTCTCGCTGATGCAGCCGCTGGGCGTGGTGGCGGGCATTACCCCGTTCAACTTCCCGGCGATGGTGCCGATGTGGATGTTCCCTATCGCGCTGGCCTGCGGCAACACCTTCATCCTCAAGCCGCCGGCGCTGGTGCCTTCCGCCTCGGTGCGCCTGGCGGAACTGCTGAAAGAAGCCGGCCTGCCGGACGGCGTGTTCAACGTGGTGCACTGCGCCAATGAAGACGCGGCGCAGCTGTGCACCGATCCGCGCATTCAGGCGGTGAGCTTCGTCGGCTCCTCCACCGTGGCGGAACATATCTACACCACCGCCAGCGCGCACGGCAAGCGGGTGCAGGCCTTCGGCGCGGCGAAGAACCAGGCGATCGTCATGCCGGACGCCGATCTGGACGCCACGGTCAACGCGCTGATGGGCGGCGCGTTCGGCTCCGCCGGCGAGCGCTGCATGGCGCTGCCGATCGCCGTGGTGGTCGGTGACGACACCGCCGATAAACTGATCGCCAAACTGAAGCCGCTGATCGCGCAGCTGCGCGTCGGGCCGGGCTTGCAGCAGGGCGGAGAAGAGAATGAAATGGGGCCGCTGGTGTCGTCCGCCCACCAGAAAAAGGTGCTGGGTTACATCGATCTGGGCGTGGAAGAAGGCGCCACCCTGGTGGCCGACGGCCGCAATTATCAGGTGCCGGGCTATCCTGAAGGCTACTACGTCGGCGGCACGCTGTTCGACCATGTGAAGCCGAACATGCGCATCTACCGTGAAGAGATCTTCGGGCCGGTGCTGGGCATCGTGCGGGTGCCGGATTACCGCACCGCCATCGACACGGTGAACGGCCACGAGTTTGGCAACGGCAGCGCCATCTTTACCGGCAGCGGCCACTACGCGCGCCAGTTCGTGCAGGAAGTGCAGGCCGGGATGGTCGGCGTCAACGTGCCGGTGCCGGTGCCGATGGCGTTCCACAGCTTCGGCGGCTGGAAGCGCTCGGTGTTCGGCGCGCTTAACGTGCACGGCACCGACGGCGTGCGCTTCTACACGCGCATGAAGACCGCCACCGCGCGCTGGCCGGCCGGGCAGCAGACGGTGTCCGAATTCAGCATGCCGACGCTGGGTTAAGCGATCGCAAAGTATGAGCGGGCCGTTGCTCCTTCGGGGCAACGGCCTTTGCACGGGGAGTTAACAGGAGAATCGAGATGTCTTCACTGCTTGCCAAATGTCAGACGCCGAACGCCGAGGGGCGTATTCAGCACGTGACGCCGGAAAATGCCGGGTGGCGCTATGTCGGTTTCGACGTTTATCGCCTGGCCGCCGGGCAGTCGCTGCAGCTGGAGTGCGGTGACAAGGAGCTGTGCCTGGTGCTGGTGGTCGGTATCGCCTCCGTCGCCACGCTGCGCGCCGAATACCCGCATATCGGCAAACGCATGAGCCCGTTCGAGCGCACGCCGCCTTACGCGGTGTATGTGCCGCACCACGATCGCATCGACGTGCGGGCAGAAACCGATCTGGAGCTGGCGGTGTGCAGCGCGCCCGGCAGCGGCCACCTGCCTTCACGGCTGATTACGCCGGCGGATATCGGCGTGGAGCGGCGCGGCAAGGGGCGCAACCAGCGGTTGGTGCACAACATTCTGCCGGACAGCGAGCCGGCCGACAGCCTGCTGGTGGTGGAGGTTTACACCGACGAGGGCAACACCAGTTCCTACCCGAGCCACAAGCACGATCGGGAAGACTCGCCGGACGAAACCTATCTGGAAGAGACGTATTATCACCGCATTCAGCCGGAGCAGGGATTCTGCATGCAGCGCATCTATACCGACGATCGCACGCTCGACGAATGCATGCCGGTCTACAATCGGGACGTGGTGAAAGTGCCGCGCGGTTATCACCCGGTGGCGACCCTGGCGGGCTACGACAACTATTATCTCAACGTGATGGCCGGGCCGGTGCGGCAGTGGAAATTCACCTGGGAAAAAGACCACGCCTGGATTAACGGCGACGGCTATCCCGCCGCGCAATAAGCGCCTGAGGCCCGGCTTGCCGGGCTTATTCTTTATCAGGGTATAAATTTGACCTAAATTTGCCCTCCATCTTGCTCAAATGATAATCTGTCCGCACGCGATCGCTCCCTGGCTGAGTGAATCTAACGAACCGCTGTTATGCAACGAAATTGCCGGTACACAGGAGGAAGAACCATGACGACTACCATGTCCCAAAAAGCGGCGCGCGAAGGATTAGGTTCGCCCGACCTGTTTGAAGGCGGGGTTTACGTCACAAAAAATGGTGTTGCCGAGCTGTTTGTACAAACGGCGGCTGAGAGAGAGGCCGAAATTCGGGAACGCAATCTGGAGCGCCAGTCCAACGCGTTGTTGAAACTGACTATGCTGGCGAAGCAAGAGATTAAAAATCAGCGTGGTCTGTCGCCCGAAGAAACCTTGCAGCGGCTGCGTGACGCGCGGAAATAGGCCCGAGGTGCAGGATGCCCCAGGAAATACGTTTTACCGTCGCGCCGGCGGCGGAATGGAGCCTGAAAGACATCGAGTCTTATAAGAGCGGAACGATAGGAGCAGTCGCGGCCGGGGTGTTCGTGGACAATCTGTTGTTATCGTCCCTCGCGGCAATTGCCGACGATCCTGCCCGCTACCGCTTCAACGCCGTGCTGGCGGGCATGGGAGTGCGGTTGCACGAGCGATTGGATCCCGACAGCGAATACCGCGTCATCTATGACTACGGCGGCCAGACGGTTGAGATTCTGCTTTTCATCAGCATGAAGCAGGATCTGGAAAGCGCGCTCTACCGCTATTTGTTGCTGCAATAACCCCGCCGCGCCCGAGCCTGTCGGGCGCGTTCACCCCAGCCTTACTCGTCCCGGGCGTTATTCAGCGCCAGCGAAACCGCCAGCGTCTGCGCCAGGCACATCGAGGCCACCTGCGAACGGAACCCGTCCACCTGCGCTTCGCGCACCACGAAACAGACGTCGCTGAAGGCGGCCAGCGGGCTGACCTGGCTGTCGGTGATGGCGATCTGCTGCGCGCCGCGCTTGGCGCCCAATTCCACCAGTTCCACCGCCTCGCGGGCGTACGGCGAATAGCTGATGGCGATCACCACGTCCTTCGGTTTCACCATGCTCAGCTGTTCGGTGAACATGCCGCCCAGGCCGTCGATAAGAAACGCGCGGCGCTCCAGATGGCGCAGCGCATAGGTGAGATAGGAGGCGACGCTGAACGAACGGCGCAGGCCGATCACGTAGATGTTTTCGGCGTTGTTGAGCAACTCGACGGCGCGATCCAGCTGCTCGGGGGCGATCTGCATCGCCAGCTGCTGCAGCGCCTGCGCGTTGACCATGGTGAATACGTTGAGAATTTCCGCCGGTTTCTCCGGCGCGACGTTGTCGTCGGTAGAGGTTTGGCGGAACAGGCGCGCGCGCTCGGTATAGTTCACCGTCTCTTCCATCAGATGCTGACGGAACACCTGCTTCATTTCGTTGAAGCCGCTGAAGCCGAAGGCGTTGGCGAAACGGATCAGGGTGGAAGGCGGCACGCTGGCCTGTGCGGCGATGGAGGCAACGGTATCGAAAGCGATGCTGTTACTGTTATCCAAAATATAGCGCGCCACCTGCTTCAAACGCTTGCTCAGCGTTTCATAACGGTGGCGGATCTCGTCCTGTAACAGCGAAAGTTGAGTTGGGTTGTTCATCCATTCGGCTCGCAGTGGGGTGAAGGCGCATTGGCCTGACGCCTGAAATATTGACAGGGTATTTTAACAGACGGAGCGGAAATTTCATTTCCTCAAAAAGCGATTTATTCGATCGCACATTGCGCGACTTCACAGAAAATAGGCAAAAAAATCCCCTTAAAGCGGCGAAATGGCCTTAAGGGGACGTGAACCTGCTCTCGCTGTCAGTGCGCGCCGCCCGCCTGCGGGCGGTACTGGCGCCAGAAACCGATCAGCGTCAGGTATTTTTGTTTCACCTGCTCGATCAGGGCGGCGTCGTCGATTTCCCCCTGCAGCCAGCGGCGCGAAGGTTGGCCGAAGATAGTGCGGCCGACGGCGAAACCCTTCACCCAGCGCGCATCCGCGGCGGCGGCAAAGCCCGCCTTCAGCACCGCTTCTGGGGAGTCGAGCCCCAGGATCAGCACGCCGCGGCAGTAGGGATCGTAGGTGTCGATCAGCGCGCCGACCCGCCGCCAGTTTTCCGCGCTCAGCGGCGGCAGTTTCCACCAGTCCGGCTGAATGCCCAACCGGTAGAAGTGCTCAATCATCTCCAGGTAATAACGTTCGTCTTTGTCGGGGTTGTTGTCCGGCAGGATCACTTCCAGCAGCAGCTCGTGGCCGGACTTACAGCAGCCGCGGTAGACGTCGGCGATCAGCTCATCCTGCTCGCGACGCAGTTCCGCCGCGTCGTGCGGGTGATAAAACACCAGGCACTTCACCACGTGCTCCTGCGGCCAGTCGATCAATTGCGAGCCGATATTGCCGTGCTCCAGGCGCAGCGGGCGCGAACTGGGCAGCTCTACCGGCCGGCCGATCCACCATCCCTGGCCGGTGATCTCGTTCAGCGCCGCCTGCCCGTAGGTGGTGTCGGCCAGAATGCCGCTGTTGCCGTTCAGGCCGGCCTGCGCGGCGGCCTGTTGCGCCGCGGTCAGCAGCAGGGTTTTCAGGCGCGGAATGCGCTCCTCGCCGACGCCGGCTTCGCGTGCCATGTCCGCCAGCTGTTTGCGGTGATCGAAGGCGAAGACGCACAGTTCCGGCCACTGTTGCTTGCGGGTGGTGACCCGGTGCAGGTGGTTCAGGCGCGCATCGCGGTCCGGGCGCGTGACCTGCCGTTCACGCAGCAGGTAGTCGTCCAGCTCCCGTTTGGTCGGCATCGCCGGCGCGCAGCCGTGGCGCGAGACCACCAACGCGCCGCAGGCGTTGGCGTAGCGGCAGGCCTGATCCCAGCCCTCATCGCTCAGGTAGCCGCGCAGCAGGCCGGACATAAAGGCGTCGCCGGCCCCCAGCACGTTCAGCACCTCAACCCGCACGCCGGCGTGCAGTTTCACCTGTTCCCAGCCATCGGCGATTTCGCCCTCGAACACCGAGCAACCCTGCGCGCCGCGCTTGCACACCAGCGTGGCCGCCGTGGCCCGGCGCACGTTTTTCAGCGCCGTCAGCGTGTCGGTGCTGCCGCCGGCGATATGAAACTCTTCTTCGGTGCCGACGATCAGATCGAAATGGTGCAGCACCTCCTGCAGCTCGCGGGTCACCTGGTCCGATTCCACAAAGCGGGTTTCTCCGTCGCCCAGCGACGTCAGCCCCCACAGCACCGGGCGGTAATCGATGTCCAGCGCGGTGCGCAGGCCGTGGCGGCGCGCGTATTCCAGCGCCTTCAGCACCGCGGCGCGGGTGTTCGGGTGCGACAGGTGCGTGCCGGTGATGGCCAGCGCGCGCGAGGAAGCGATGTAGGCCTCATCGATGTCGTCCGGCGTCAGCGCCATGTCCGCGCAGTTTTCGCGGTAGAAGATCAGCGGGAAGGTTTCCTGATCCTTGATACCGAGGATCACCAGGCCGGTTAATCGCTGTTTGTCGGTGATCAGGCAGCGGGTATCGGCCCCGACGCGCTGCAGTTCTTCGCGCAGAAAGCGGCCCATGTGCTCGTCGCCGACGCGCGCCAGCATGCCGGATTTTAACCCCTGAATGGCGGTGCCGTAGGCCACGTTGCCGGAAGAACCGCCGAGGTACTTGGCGAATGTGCCGGCGTCTTCCAGCCGCGCGCCGATCTGCTGAGCATAGAAATCGACGGCGATGCGCCCGAGACAAATGACATCAAGCTGTTTTTCTTGTGTAGCCATACCCGTTTCCTTCTGTTTAAGCAAAACTCCGGCGGCGGCCCGAGCGTGGCGCCCTGCAGGAAGCATGTGGACAGTATGGGGAATGAAAATTTCAATTTCAATATAGAATGAAATTTACACCCCAAAAATGTGATGCGTTTAAAACATCGACAGAGGCGTGGGAAAAGGCGGTGAAACGGCTACGGGAGGGGGGCCGGGGCGCGCATAAAAGAGGGAAAATGACAGAGTAAAAGGCGGTCAGCCCATGAGCCAACGGCTTTTATTGGCCGGTGCGTGGCGCGAAGCCAGTGAAGGCTGAATCACGAGATGAAACGGGCTTTTCATGCATTATGCGATCTTTATCGCAAAATGAAATGTTTCTTCTGTAATGTGATTTTATGAAAAATATATTTGTTTATAATCGCTTCACGTTTCAGGTTGTCGACTTCGTGAGCAGCGAGCATCGCCTGCTCAAGATAATAGCTGCCGCCGCGTAACACAAACACGGAATTGTCGGCTCGGCGCGAGCCCTTTCCGGGGCGGCCCTCAATCTAAAGGGTGAGTAAATGGGCAAGATCAGGCTAACCATGGCGCAGGCGCTCGTCAGATTCCTCGATAACCAGTATCTGCTGGCCGACGGTGTGGAAACCAAATTCGTCGCGGGCATTTTTGCGATTTTCGGCCACGGCAACGTGCTGGGGCTGGGGCAAGCGCTGGAGCAGGATAGCGGCGATCTGCGGGTGCATCAGGGCCGCAACGAGCAGGGGATGGCCCATGCGGCGATCGGCTTCGCCAAACAGAAGCTGCGCCGGCAGATCTACGCCTGCACCTCATCGGTCGGCCCCGGCGCCGCCAATATGATCACCGCCGCGGCCACCGCCACCGCCAACCGCATTCCTTTATTACTGCTGCCGGGCGACGTTTACGCATCCCGCCAGCCGGATCCGGTGCTGCAGCAAATCGAGCAGTCTTACGATCTCAGCATCAGCACCAACGACGCGTTCCGCGCGGTGAGCAAATACTGGGACCGCATCGTGCGGCCGGAACAGCTGATGAGCGCCTGCATCAACGCGATGCGCGTGCTGACCGATCCGGCGGAAACCGGCGCGGTGACGCTGTGTCTGCCGCAGGACGTGCAGGGTGAAGCCTACGACTATCCCGACTATTTCTTCCAAAAACGCGTGCATCGGCTCGATCGCCGCCCGGCGACCGACGGCATGTTGGCGGACGCGTTGGCGCTGCTGGCGGCCAAACGCAAACCGCTGCTGGTGTGCGGCGGCGGCGTGAAATACTCGCAGGCCGGGCGGGCGCTGCGCGAATTCGCCGAGCGCTTCGGCATTCCGTTCGCCGAAACCCAGGCCGGCAAAGGCACGGTGCCGAGCGACCATGAATTCAACCTCGGCGGCATTGGCGAAACCGGCTGCCTGGCGGCCAATACGCTGGCTCGTCAGGCCGATCTGGTGATCGGCGTCGGCACCCGTTACACCGATTTCACCACCTCGTCCAAATGGCTGTTCCAAAATCCGGACGTCAGCTTCCTCAATATCAACGTCAGCGCCTTTGACGCCGGCAAGCTCGACGGCGTGCAGGTGCTGGCGGACGCCCGCGAGGCCCTGAGCGAACTGGGCGCACTGCTGGCGCAGGCCGAGTACCGCGCCGGCTGGGGCGACGCCATCGCCGCGGCGCGCAGCGCCCAGCGTGAAGAGACCGAGCGCGTTTACGCGGTGGAATACGGCGGCGCAGGCTTTGTGCCGGAGATAGACGATCACCTCGATCGCGAGCGGGTGTTCGCCGAATTTATCGCCCAGACCGATTCCGCGCTGACCCAGAGCCGGGTGCTGGGGGTGCTGAACCGCGAGCTGCCGGCGGACAGCGTGATCGTCGCCGCCGCCGGCAGCCTGCCGGGCGATTTGCAGCGGGTGTGGCACAACCGCGGCGAGCACGGTTATCACGTGGAGTACGGTTACTCCTGCATGGGGTATGAGGTGAACGCCGCATTGGGGGTCAAGCTGGCCGAGCCGCAGCGCGAGGTGTACGCGATAGTGGGCGACGGCGCCTTCATGATGCTGCATTCCGAACTGGTCACTTCGATTCAGGAAGGCTGCAAGATCAACGTGATGCTGTTCGACAACATAACCAACGGCTGCATCAACAACCTGCAGATGGAACACGGCATGGACAGCTACACCACCGAATTCCGCTTCCGTAATCCACAGGGCGGCAAGCTCGACGGCAAACTGGTGCCGGTCGATTTCGCCATGCTGGCGGCGGCTTACGGTTGCAAAACCTATCGCGTCACCACCGAGCAGCAGCTGCTCGATGCGCTGGCCGACGCCCGCAGGCAGACCGTGTCCACGCTGCTGGACATCAAGGTGCTGCCGAAGACCATGGTGCACAAGTATCTCAGCTGGTGGCGCGTGGGCGGCGCTCAGGTGGCCGACAGCGAGAAAATCGTCGCAGTGGCGCGCAAGCTGCAGGAAAACATCGATAAGGCGCGCGATTACTGATTCGTTTTCATACATAAATCTCGAGGGTAGCGAAAATGACATTGAACATTGGGGTTATCGGCACCGGCGCCATCGGCCGCGATCATATCCGTCGCTGCAGCAAAGTGTTGCAGGGCGCCCGCGTAGTGGCGGTGAACGACATCAATCGCGACAACGCCGCCAAGGTGGTGAGCGATCTGCAGCTGGATGCGCGGGTGTATGACAACGGCCACGATCTGATCAAGGCCGCCGATGTGCAGGCGGTGCTGGTCACCTCCTGGGGGCCGAGCCACGAAGAGTTCGTGTTGGCGGCCATCGCCGCCGGCAAACCGGTATTCTGCGAGAAGCCGCTGGCGGTGACCGCGCAGGGCTGCAAAAACATCGTCGATGCCGAAGCGAAACACGGCAAGCGGCTGGTGCAGGTCGGCTTTATGCGCCCCTATGACCAGGGCTATCGCGCGCTGAAACAGGTGCTGACCAGCGGCCAGATCGGCGAGCCGCTGATGCTGCACTGCGCGCACCGCAACCCGACGGTCGGCGAAGCCTACACCACCGATATGGCGATCACCGACACCCTGATCCACGAAATCGACGTGCTGCGCTGGCTGCTCGACGACGACTATGTGTCGGTGCAGGTGGTGTTCCCGCGCAAGAGCCCGAAGGCGTTCCCACACCTAAAAGATCCGCAGATTGTGCTGTTCGAAACCGCCAAAGGCACGCGCATTGACGTCGAAATCTTCGTCAACTGCCAGTACGGCTACGACATTCAGTGTGAAGTGGTAGGGGAAACCGGCATCGCCAAACTGCCGGAGCCGTCTTCGGTGCAGATGCGCAGCGGCGCCCGCCTGTCGACCGAAATCCTGACCGACTGGAAGGATCGTTTTATCGACGCCTATGACGTTGAGCTACAGGGCTTCATCAACGACGTGGCCGCGGGCAAGTTGACCGGGCCTTCCGCCTGGGACGGCTACGCCGCCGCGGTGACCGCCGACGCCTGCGTGGCGGCCCAGCTCAGCGGCGAGATTGTGCCGGTGACCTTGCCGGCGCGCCCGGCGTTCTACAACAAATAATCGGCTTGTCCCCCATACCTACGATTGCAGAGGAGTGACCATGAAGATCGCTTTTGATGTCGACGTTATCCGGGATTTGGGCGTCACCAAAATGGTTCAACAGGTGGCGGACTGGGGCTACAAATATATCGAGCAGTCGCCGCACCCGCAGATCAACCCGTTTTACAAGCATCCGAAGGCCAGCCGCGAAATCATGGCGGAGTATAAAAACGCCCTGAAAGCGACCGGCGTTGAGATCTCCTCATTTATCGTGGTGTACCGCTGGTCCGGGCCGGGGGAGGATCGCCGCCAGGCGGCGGTCAAAAACTGGCGGCGGATGATCGAAATCGCGGTGGAAATGGGCGTGCAGGTGATCAACACCGAACTGGCGGGCAACCCCAACGAACCGGAGATCTGCGAGGAGCTGTGGTATCGCTCGATGGAGGAGCTGCTGCCGATCGTCGAGCGCGAGGGCATTCGTATGGAGATCCAGTCGCACCCGTGGGACTTCTGCGAACTGAGCAACGAAACCGCCGATCTGGTGAAATCGCTGCGCAGCGATCACGTCAAATACCTCTACAGCGTGCCGCACACCTTCTACTACGACAAGGGGCAGGGCGACGTGGCCGGCATGCTGCAGTACGCCGGGGACGATCTTTCCCACGTGCTGATTGCCGACACCATGAACCACACCAAGCATTGCCGCTATATCGTCAACCCGCCGGGGGTAGACGCAGCGGTGCATCAGCACGTCGGCATCGGCGAAGGCGAGGTGAATTTCGACGCCCTGTTTCAGACGCTGCGCGACATGGAGTTTGCCAACCGCAGCTTCAAGGTCGGCGGCGAATCGATCATCTGCACTTCGCTGTTCGGCTACCCGGAAAAGATGCCGAGCCAGGCGGTGGCGACCAGAGAGCGCATCGAAAGAGAGCTGTTGGGCAAATAATCTTATTCGGCTCGCCGGCGGCGTTTGCGCCGGCGGCCCTCCAAGCACCGAGGCAGACCATGAATAAAGACAACGTGAAATTGGCCATTGCGCCGATCGGCTGGACCAACGACGACATGCCCGATCTGGGCAAGGAAAATACCTTCCAGCAGTGCGTCAGCGAAATGGCGCTGGCCGGCTTCACCGGCAGCGAAGTAGGCAGCAAATACCCGCGCGATCCGGCGGTGCTGAAACCGATGCTGGACATTCGCGGTATCCAGATCTGCAACGCCTGGTTCAGCACCTTTTTCGCCGACGGCCAGAAAGACAAAACCATCGATGAATTTATCAACCACATGAATTTCCTGCATGCCATGGGCGCCAGGGTGATCGGCTGCTCCGAGCAGAGCAAGAGCATTCAGGGCACCACCAAAGGCGTATTCGAAGAGAAGCCGTACTTCAGCGATGAAGAGTGGCAGCGGGTGGCCGAAGGTTACAACGAGCTGGCGAAGATCGCTGCCGGCAAAGGCATGCAGGTTTGTCTGCACCACCACATGGGCACCGGCATTCAAACCGCGGCCGAAATCGATCGCTACATGAGCATGGTCAACGATGACGTCTACCTGCTGTTCGATACCGGCCACGCCTACTATTCGGAAGGCAGCCAGCAGGCGATGATGGCGATCCTGGAGAAGTATCTGCCGCGCATCAACCACGTCCATCTGAAGGACGTGCGCGATGAGGTGGTGGCGGAAGTGAAGGCCAACAAGCTGAGCTTCCTCGACGGCGTGAAGAAGGGCACCTTCACCGTGCCGGGTGATGGTGTGATCGACTTCAGGCCGGTGTTCAAGCTGCTGGACGAGCGCGGTTACAAAGGGTGGATGGTGGTGGAGGCCGAGCAGGACCCGGCGCTGGCCAACCCGTTCGAGTATGCGGTAAAAGCGCGCCGTTATATTCGGGAAACCGCCGGCATTTAAGCGGCGAGGGTTAATCATGATTAAGGGGCGCCAGCGCCCCTTTTTTGGTGGCGGCGTGTTAGCCGCCGAGCGTTTGCCAGGTTGCGACCTGGCTGCCTGGCCACGGCGTGGCGGCATGCACGCCACGGGCGATCGCCCGGGCCAGGGTGTCCGCCGCCAGCGCGCCGATTTGCAGCACCGCCAGTTCGCGGCTGCCCTGAACCTCGCGCTGCCCGGTGGACAGGGCGAACACCACGTCGCCGTCAAACGGGCTGTGCAGCGGGCGAATAGCGCGCGCCATGCCGTCTTGCGCCATGATGGCCACCCGTTTCAACTCCACTCGCGTCAGCGCCAGATCGGTGGCGATGCAGGCCAGGGTGGTGTTCTTTCTGCCGCCCTGCGGCTCTTGTTCCATCCAATCTTCGCCTTGGGCGCGCAGTTGCGCCAGCGCCGCCGCGCCGCCGTTGCCGAATTCACCGTCAATTTCATAGGGCGTCGCCCAGAAGGCGCGGGTGCCGGGCGCTACCACCGCACCCAAACTGTTGACCGCCACCAGCGCGCCGACGGTAGCGCCATTGGCGGCAATGATAGATGCCGAGCCGAGGCCGCCTTTCAGCTTGCCCATGCCGGTCATGGCGCCATAGCCGGCGCCGACGGTGCCGAGCGGAAAATCCAGCCCGGCCTTGCCGACTGCATCGATGCCCAACTGGCGATACGGCGGCGTGAGCTGCCAGTTTTTGTCGCCGCCGTTGGCCAGATCGTACAGGCAGGCGGTGGGCACGATCGGGGAGACCGGCACGCCGGGCGCCGGGCGCAGCGCGTAGCCTTTACCCTGTTGCCCCAGCCAGGCTGCGACGCCGTCCGCCGCCGCCAGGCCGTAAACCGAGCCGCCGCTGAACGTCAGCGCATCGACGGTCTGCACCAAATTGTCTTCACCCAGCGCGTCGGTTTCCCGGGTGGCGGGGCCGCCGCCGCGCACGTCCACGGCGGCGATCGCCGGGCTGTCCGGCAGGATAACCGTCGCGCCGGTGCGCACCCGGCTGTCCTGCGCCACGCCGACCTTCAGGCCCGGCACATCGGTAATCAGGTTGCGGGCGCCTGGGCGCCCGGCGGCGGAAGTTGGCATAGCGGCACCTAATGGGGTGAGAGGAGAGAATATGCCGACGGCGGCGGTCAGGCCGGCCAGCGCTTGTAAAAAGGTTCGGCGGTTGATGTTCAGGGGCCGGCGCAGCGGCCCCTGCGGGTGGGGACGATTACGCATCGCCGTGCGGCTGCCCGGAGCGCAAACGCGCCATATGGTAGGCATCGACCAGCACACCGTCGCGCATGGCATAGGCGCGGCTGGTGCCCTCTATCTCGAAACCGAATTTGCGGTACAGCGCGATGGCCGCCGGGTTGTCGGTGAACACCGTCAGCTCGATGCGTTCGATGGCCGCCCAGTTGTCGCACAGGTCGATCATCGCCTGCATCAGGCGGCTGCCGACGCCTTTGCCGTGGTAGCGCGGATCGACGCCGATGCCGAAGGTGGCCACGTGGCGGCGGCGCACGCGCTGATTCAGCATGACGGCCAACTGGCCGGTAAGCTGCCCGTCGATGAAGGCCGCCAGGTTATGCGTACCCGGTTCGGGATTGGCGAGGCGCTTCTGCCAGGACTCGACGGACGGTAGCGGTAGCTGCAGCGTATCGCGGTAGACGGGCGCCAGCGAATAAAGATGATGCAGGGCCTGCGCATCCGTTGTTTCCACGTGGCGTATCACGATCTCGCTCATCTCGCTGCTCCTGTTGCTTACCGGTTGAATAACCTCTGAATTTATCCGTTTACTGCCTTGAGTCAATATTATTTCAACGGGTCAAAAAAAACGCTTTACAGGTGCGAATGATAATGATTATTATTGCGATGCGTTCCGGGGAGGGCATCAACCCTTGATACTCTCGCTGCGAAGGCACGACATTGCTCACATTGCTTCCAGTGTTTACTTAGCCAGCTCGGGTGCTGGCTTTTTTTTTGCCCTTTTTCAACCGCTTCCGCCTTCAACAAATCCGTTGCCCATCCGCCGTTTCATTCCATCGAAATTTTTGAACAGAGGCATGAGTTTTTTACGCTTTCTTATTCTGCCCGCAGGACTAGACTGTAAAAAAACATTGAGGAGAGTTGAATATGATTTATGTACGTAAAGCGGAAGACCGCGGCCACGCCAATCATGGCTGGCTGGATAGCTGGCACACCTTCTCATTTGCCGACTACTACGATCCGAACTTTATGGGGTTCTCGGCGCTGCGGGTGATCAACGAAGATGTGATCGACGCCGGGCAGGGTTTCGGCACCCACCCGCATAAGGACATGGAAATCCTGACCTATGTGCTGAGCGGCACGGTGGAGCATCAGGACAGCATGGGCAACAAGGAGCAGATCCAGGCCGGCGAATTCCAGATCATGAGCGCGGGCACCGGGGTACGTCACTCCGAGTACAACGCCAATCAGGATCGTCCGCTGCACCTGTACCAGATTTGGATCATTCCGGATCAGGTCGGGCTGGAGCCGCGCTACGAGCAGCGTATGTTCGACGCGCCGCAGGGCCGTCAGCTGGTGCTGTCGCCGGATGCGCGCGACGGTTCGCTGAAGGTGTTCCAGGATATGACGTTGTCGCGTTGGGCGCTGAATAAAGGCGAGCAGGGTGAGTATCCGATCGCCGCCGGCCGTCGCATTTGGATCCAGGTGGTGCGCGGCAAGGTCTCGGTCAACGGCCAGGCCGCCGGCATCAGCGACGCGTTTGCGGTGTGGGATGAATCGGGTCTGACGATTCAGGCCGACGAAGAGAGCGAAATCCTGCTGTTCGATCTGCCGCCGGTGTGATTAGGCGGTAAATATCAAGTTGTTGCCTTCCGCTGATGCGGCTGGCGGCGCAATATGACCAACCTGGTGCTTCAGGCTTAGCCTGGAGTGCGGGTTGGTTTTCTTGTTATGGCCCGGTTATTTCCTCGGTTTTCTGGCGTTTCCTTCGCGCCAGGCTGCAAAAAGTGTTTGCCTTCTTTTGAGCAAGAAAGTTAATTCTGGAGCCGCTGTGTGATTTTTATACGCCTGACATAAGAGCGGCAACGATTAAATTAAGCTGGCTTTACATTATTGATAATAATATTTACAGCCTGTCTGTTTATCGAGCGATTTAATAAAGGATTTAGAATTATTATATAAATAAATTATTTCCTGATAACGTATTAATTGCAAAGGCAATGCCATTGTTTGTGTTTGCATGATGTTAATTTCAGGTAGGGCGTCTGTGAACTGATGGTCAAATAATATTGACGGGCTGAAATACGGAAATAAAACGGTCCGGAAATGAGTGCCAGAACGGTGGCTGATTTTTGACTTGGACGATAGCCGCTTAGTGGGTTGCGTGCTAAATATATTTTTAATTTCTTTCGTCAGTTTATTTTTTGGTTTTCCAATCGCGCCACAGAGGGGCGTCCGAGCTCACGCGTACGGGATTTCGATACGCTGAATGCCATTGCAGAAAACAATCTCATACCTGGAGATAGAGGAAAAATGATGAAAATTAAAAATGAACGTAACGGCACTTATGATGATTTCTTAAATGCGATACTCATTTTCGAAAGCACGATCGATCCACAAAAAGCGCAATATTATGCGGAAAATTATGATAATCCAACCGCGACATCTTATCAGGATGTGGAGTATCCCGGCCGGGTTATTCGGGCCCAGGATGGCACGACAACCAAAAGCAATGTCTCGATAAAAGAATATTTCGAGCGTTTGGGTATCGGCAAATACTATACTCAAGGTTCAACGGATCCTCAGATGTTCAAGCAAATGCAGTATGCGACGATGAACTATCTCGGTTTTATCGGTTACCAGCTCAGCGAACAAGACTTCTGGGATCTGGGATATTACACGCATTATGATGAAAACCATCTCCCTAAATATTATTCCGACGTGCCGGTGTCAAATTGGGCCAACGGCGTGCGGGATAAGGTCATGAATCTGCCTGGCAAAGGCGAAGTGCATGTCACGGATGTGAATACCTGGCAAGGGACCTTTACCGGCAAACACGGCATTAATAGTTTTGACGATGTTCTCGATCCGGATAAACAGGACTATGTCGCCAAAGATCATTTTGTCGATAAGTACGAGGGCATGGTGCGTTTGCTGGCGGAGAGAGGCAAAACCCTGAATGATTATTTGGGCACCACTATTCGTTGGTCTGAATGCCATCCCGTGTTGACGCCGCCGCCGGGCGTGCCGGATGCGGTGGAAATCACGCTGTCGGGTTTACTCGGCGGCGCCCATCTGCGCGGCGCGGAGGGCATTACCGCCCTGCTGGTCGATCGTGAAAATCGGGCGGATGAAAACGGCACGGCGATTTTGCAGTATGTCTATCAGTTCGCTGGCTATGACACACCGTTTAACCCCTAATGCTCTTCCATAGTCGCCGCGGAATGGCATGATTCCCCCGCGCGCAAGCGCGGGGGAATCGACGCGGGCTAAGGGTCAGCGTTCTTCCGTTTGCTGCTGCAACAGCCGACCTATCTCTCGTTTTGCTTCCCGAAATTGCTGCTGATATTCCGCGCTGGCTTGCAATCGAGCAAAGGCACCGGCCGCCAACACGCGGCCGGCTTCGACATCGCTGGCCCAGTGTACGCCGCAAATCAGCCGGCTGCGACCAAACTCATAACCCTTGCGCATGAGCTCCGTCGCACGTTGCGGCACCATGGCCGTCAGCGTCATCGCCCATACGAAACCGGTTACGGCATGCCCGGAGGGATAGGAACCGCCATCGTTGCTGAGCGCACTGTGCTCTTGCGGGGTACAGCTCTCCACCCGCAGCGCGGAGTAGGGGCGAATGCGGGCGTGGGCCTTTTTCGCGCCGTTGGAAGCATAGCCGGCGTCCGTGAGCAGGCGGCTCAGCAAAAGGTGGGTATGCGGCGTGCGCTGGCGCGATATCTCCGTCCCCAACGCTGCGGAGAAAGCCCGACCGATGGCATTGAAGGACAGATTGGCATCCTCCACCGCCAACCTGCCCCGGGGCGTATCGCGCAGTTTGCGAAGCTGGTAAAAGTTTTCCTCGTCGGCTTTCCAGGCCGCGCTGCCTTCAATCGGCGGGGCCGGCAGGATTGCCGCGCCGTCCGGATAGTCTGCAGGCGTAAGATAACCGTTGATCCAGCCTTCTATGTAGGGAGAAAAGCCTACATTCGGATAGCCGATATCCGAATAGTCTACCCGCCACCGCTCGCGGGTATCGCTGTTGGGCGCGATGGACTCGGCATGCGCCGGCGCGTTTTGCAGACAAATCAGGGCGAGCCCTGTAACGGCGCTTCGTTTTATGTTCAGAGCGAATATAGCCATCGTTATATATTCCCTTCCTGGCATGACGCTGTTTCAGTAATGGCGACGGTTTGATCACTGCGGCACAAACAGGCCGATCCAGCCGAAAATATTGAGCAGAATGCCGGTGATAATGACCGCCACCACCGGCGCGGCGATTTTCAGCACCGGGCGGCCGAGCGCTTCGTTAAGGAAATAGAGCGCCGCCGCCATGCTGAAGCCCGTGTACCCGGCCATTTTGATGGCCGCGAAAGTGGAGCCGATCAACAAGGCGAATTCCATCAGCATATTCATCGCGTTGCGGATATTGTCGGATGCATTGCGCACTGAAGGATATCGGCCCAGCCATTTGCCGATATAGCGCAGCAGCAGGATTTCCAGCGTGATGACGATGGCGCCCGCCGGTGCGGCAAGCCAGGGCGAGGGGGAAAGGTAACCGACGACAAAGACGAACGTGAAGCCCGCCACCGCATATACCCCGGTCGCCAGCGCGGTAGTGGCGATCAGCGGAATGAATCCAAGCCCGCGCATGAATTCGGCCAGCGCCGCCTGGTGCAGAAGGGCGTCTGATTCTTCGGGCGAGATGCCGGGCGCGTAGGCTTTCGCCAGCGTATAAATCGAGACTTCGGAGCCTCCGAAGATCTTCATGCTGGCGACGGCAGAAATCAGCGCGCCGGTTACGGCAATAAGCGGCAGGTTGTTGATAATGCGCTGTGTGCGCTCCTCAAACATCGACGGGGCCGAAGCCTCTTCACCCGTTGGGGAAGTCCGCCGATCTCTCAGATCGCGGAAAATCGCGATGCCCAACAGCAAAACCATACCGACGAAGATTTCGATCGACTCCGGGAACAGATGCGGGAAATAACGCACGACGATCAGGCGCGACAGCAACACCAGCAGGGCCGCGACCACGCTCTGTTTCCAGCCGAACTGGTAGAAAATGGCGACCAGGGGAAAGAGCGCGAAGGCCGACACGACCGGGTTACTCAGTTCCCCCAGCGCGCCAATGATGTCTACCGGCAGCGAGGTCAGGAGTTGGTTGATGGGCTGCAGGCTGGTGAAGACCAGAATGCCCCAGATGGCGCCGAGAATGAATGCCAGCCACACGTTGACGGCCAGCACGCCGATGATGTCGGTAGGCAAAAACAGCAGCCAGCTGTTCAGCAAGCCGGTGGACAAGGTAAATGAAATACCGACGGAGGCCACGAACCCTATGCTGAGGCCAAAAGCGATGCTGCCCGCTTCCCGACGGTTCATATGGCCTTCCACCAGTTGCGGAAGGATAGGGCGAATGCCGTCATGAAAGACTGCCGCCGAACGGTGAGATAACAGCGCCGTCATGCCCGTCAACAGGGACACCAGAATGACGGAAAGGATAGGGTCCATTTTCGCCTCCTTATGACAGTTGCCGAATCAACAGCGGGATCGCATGTTCGACGTGCTCGACCGAAAGGCCAAACGCGACTTTTCCTTCCGCCACCCACTTCGTTATTTGCTCTTCTTTCGCACGAATGCCCGGCTTGGCGATCGTGCAGCATTTGTTGAAGCCGATGATGGCTATCGCGATGGACAGCGCAGCGCCGGCGCCGGTATTGCAGGCGCCGATGAAATAGTCCAGTTCGCCGTTTTTGACTCGGGCGGCGGCGTCCATGTCGCTTAAGATGCTGACGTCAAAAATGCCTGGGGCGGCGCTCTCGATGGCCTGTTTAATCTGTTCCCGCTGTAAACCTGCAATTCCGATTTTTTTCATGGCTATCACCTTATTATTTGAAGAACCGATTTGGGTTGTGTTGCAGCATTGCGGTCACGGCTTGCTGACCGATCCCCGCCTCCAGCAACAGCGGAACGAAACTGTCCATGAGGTAGCTGAAGCCGGGGCCGCCGTTGCCGCGCAGATGCGAACGGCGCGTGATGTCCATCGACAGCATCACCCGCTCGAGCAGGCCGCGTTGCGACAGCGCGCTCAGCATCGCCACGCGTTTTTCATCCGGGTAGTAGCTGTTTTTGCCAATGGTGTCGAACTGCACCCACGCGCCCCGATCGATCAGGTGCAAGACAGTTTCCAGATTGTCTTTCAGATCGCAGTGGCCAATCACGATGCGGTCGGCCGGCACGCCGTAAGATTGCAGCAGGGCGAGCTGCTCCGGCCCCATGGTGCTGAAACTGGTATGCGTGGAGATTGGCCGCCCCGTGGCGTGGTGAGCGAGGGCGGCGGCGTGGAACATTTTTGATTCGTCGGGCGTGATGTGGCCCTCGCTGCTGCCGATTTCGGCAATCACGCCAGCGCACAGGCCGCTGCCGTCGATGCCGCATTCAATTTCGGCAATCATTTCGGCGGCCAGCGTTTGCGCGTCTCGGGTGGCGACGTGTTCGGGATAGAAATCCTGTTGGTAGTAGCCGGTGGAGAGCAGCACGTTGATACCGGTGTCGCGCATCAGGCGCGCGATGAAGTGGACATCCCGCCCCATATAGCGGTTCGTTACCTCGACGATGTTGCGGACTCCCCGCGCCATCAACGCCTCCATTTCATCGCGCAGCAGAGCATAGCTGTCGAGGCGACAGTCATCGTTATGCTTAAACGGTGAAAGATCGATGTGCAGATGTTCATGCGCATAGGTGTAGCCGTCGGCGTTGAGCCATTCAATCTGATCAGCCATGAGAATTCCCCTGCAATAATGAGAAAAAAGAGGTGCCGTTCTGCGGTGCGGGAGCGCCGAAGGCGTCGCAAACGGAGGCGCCCACGTCGGACAGCGTGGCCCGATCTCCCAGCCGGACGCCAGTAACGCCCGGGCGCCAGACCAGCAGGGGCACGCACTCGCGCGTGTGCTGTGAATGCCCGATCGTCGGGTCGTTGCCATGATCGGCCATGACCACTAACGCGTCGTCCTTATCCAGCAGCGACATGAGATGCGCCAGATATCCGTCCACCAGTTGCAGGCGCTCCGCATAACGCGCCACATCCTGCGCATGCCCGGCCAGATCGGTTTCCTGAATGTTGGTGCAGATAAACCGCCGGCCCGGTCGTTGCGCTTCGCTCAGGGTCAGCGCCATGATTTGCGCGGAATCGACAATCCCGCCGAAGTTATCGCCGTCGGGATTGGCGACGATATCCGCCACTTTCCCTATCAGGGATGTCGGGATGCCTTGACGTTGCAGACAGGCGGGAACCTGTACGGCCTCATCGACGCCGTAACCCAAATGAACGACCCGGAAGCCTTGCCGGTAGACGCCCGAACGCGGGGCATCGATGCCGGCGTACATGTCTTGCCGGCTTTGCGCCGCTGCGGCGATGGCTTCGTTGCTGGTGCTTTCTCCGCCGAAGACAATGACGCGGCTCACGGGCGCGCATCGCCTAACGATGGCGCCGATTTTTCTGACCGTGTCGTAATCGATCAGGTTCAGATTGGCGGTCACGTTGTAGACCAGGCCGGGGTCGGTTTCAAGGTTATCGCCGACGGCCACGGCGTCGTTGACCCAAAGGTATGCCGTATTCGCCGTCACCGGGAGCCGCTGCACCCGGTAGCCCGCTTTCCGCAGGGCGCCAGCCGTTTTATCCATGATTTCGCCGAACGGCATTCTGAAGGGCTGTTTGGGCTGAGTTCCCATAATTTCCTGATGCCCCATGAACGAGTCGGCGCCTTCATGTTGCAGCGCCGCTTTGCCGACGTTTGCCTGCGGATTGGGCCCCATCACGTTGGCCCGGTATCCCAGCGCGTTGATCAGGCCCAATCTTTCCATTGCGGGCAGGCGCAGGTCGGGACATTGCTGCAAGATATGGCCGCAGGTATTGGCGCCTGCGTCGTTCGGCCTGACTTGCGGCACATCCTCCATGGCGCCGACGCCAAAGCTGTCGATCACCAGGACTACAAATTTGTTCATGCTGTGTTCCCCCCTGATATTGGCGGCTAAGACGCCGACGGCGTTTGGCTATTGCCGCGAGACGATGGGATTGCCCAGGCTGTCGTAGAGCCCGGCCAGCGTTGGCCGGCCTGCGCTGATGCCCTGGATAAGCGCTACGTCGCTGCGGGTGACGAAGATCTGCGTGCGGAAACACATGATTACCGGGCTGCCAACCGCGAAATTGCCCTCCAGCCCCAGGTAGTAATCGATATTGTCCGATTTGAACGGCAGTGTCCGCGTCTCGCTGGGGGTATCCCCGGCGAAAACCAGTGCGTTCCGTAGGCGGCCGCGGCGGTAATAGCCGCCGCCGAAGCACAGGCTGTTCGATCCTGCGTTATGAGACACTTCCGACAGATACAGCATGGCGATGCGTTCCGGTTGATCGCCGTATTCATTGGCCGGAATGGTGCCGGTAAACGCGTGGCCAGGTTCAATATGCGTCGCGCCGCCGCGGGCAAGCGCAGGGATGGTGTTGCAGCTATTGGCCGACGGGGCGTTAACCTGCTCGATAGGAAAGCCCGCCGCGCGCAGCGTTTTCGCCGCGTTGACCAGCGTGGTAAAGTTCGGCGTGGTGAGGCTTTCGCCCGCCGTTGCCGACGCCAGGGCGCAAGGAAAATTCGTGACGCCGACGATCTCCACGCCGCCAAGCGCGGCGATGCGCGCCGCGACATCGACCAGCTCGTCAGGCTGGAAGCCGCCTTCCTGACCGGGGTAGACGATATCGCCGGTCTGGCATACTTTCAGCAGCAGGCGTTGCCGCATGCCGAGACGCCGGGCGCATTCGGCGATCCTGCGCGCTTTCTCAAATGAGAAAACCGTGATGACTTCCGGCCGGCATCGCAGCGCGCTCTCGATTTCCCCGTCCGGAATTTGCACTAAATGCCCCAGATGGCGAAGCGGCACGCCGTTATTGGCCAGGCATCGCGCCTCGCGGAAATCCACCGCCACCGCTCCGCTGAACCCCTGGTCGATAATTTGTTGGGTCAGCCAGGGATTGCGGCCGAACTGCTTGCTCATCACATACGGCGTCACACGATATTCTTCCGCCGTTTGCAGAATGCGGCGCGCATTCTGTTTCACCATATCCACATCGATCACCCAGGTGTCCGGCGTGAGTTTGTGCTGGCGCAGCAGCCCGATCGACGCGTCAATCAGCGGCTGATTTTGTTTGCGTAGCGCATCTAAAAACATAGGGTTGGCAACTCCTTAAGACAGCGGTTTCCGGAACATCAGATTGGCCGTTGTTTAAATATTCATTTTTTTGAACATTTGTTGCGAAAAAATCAATGCCGCTGTTGGGGAGACAAGCCGAACAGGTTGGCCAAGAGATAACCTTCCTCGTTGGGATGCAGCCGTACGCTGAACTTTGCCAGCAGCCCATCATTCAGCCGCCGCAGGCGGGGCAGTTCACCCGATGCGGCGATCTCCTGCAGAAAATCCTCGCCCAGCGGTGCGATGATTTCGCCGCGCCGTGAACGCATCAGCGCGTTCGCCATATGCGCGATGGCCATCCATCCCTGTTCCTCGGGCAGCGGGCGCCCCCAGCGCGTTTCCAGATCGTCAATGACTTGCAACATGCCGCGGAAGATATCTTCATCTATCACTCCGGCCTGGCAAAGCAGCTTCATCTTCTCTTCCACAATCTCTCCTTCAATAGCTGGGCTCAATCTCTTCTGACACCACGGCGCGCTGATGCTGGCGAACCCGATGCGTATCGACAAAAGTATCCAGCAGTTTCCCGGTGCTTCGGTCATCGCTGCGGATTAAAATGGTAGCCTCCGTCGCCAGCACGACGCGTTGATCCCCTTCCAGGGGCACGGCCTCCAGCCCGTAGCGAGCCAACACCTGGCGGTTCTCGACGTTCCAGACGACGGCATCGATGGTGCCGTTTTCGAGCCGGCTCAGGCAGTCGTGGTAAGGAATTTCCACCCGTGCGACCGCCGCCGGGTCATAAATCATATCCGTCAGCAGCTTTTGGTCCATCGAACGGCAGTCCACGCCGACTCTGCGCACCGCGCCGTGATCCCCGCGGCGGCGAATGATTTGATGCGATACCCAAGAATGCTCTCCAAGCGTCGCCGCGATCTTCACCCCGTTTTCCGGCCGGCTTACATACTCTTCGGCGGCCAGACGCGAGACGACCGCCAGGTCATAAATGCCATTGCGCAAACATTCCACGCGAATATCCGCTCCCCGCATATGTGCGAAGTAGAACGGTACGTCGGAAAACTCGCGCTTCAATCCGCTGGCGAGCCCCTCGTACTCGCGGGTATAGGGTAACGGCATGGCGCAAACAACGCGGGAAATGTTGGCGTAATCCAGCAGCGACCTATAGTCCACATGGGTTAAGAAGCTGCCGTTGCGCCCGCTGCGTTGTACGGTTATGCAGCCTGCGTTTTCCAGTGTCTTGAGCGCCGCCTGCATCAAACCGATGGACAGGGCGTTGTCGTGGGCCAGTTCGCCAATCGTTTTTAATCGCTCCCCCGGTTGGCATCCCAGCAAGTACATCGCCAGACAGCTCAGCGATAACCCTTCTTTTTTTATAAATTGACTGCGGCTCATTTAAATATTCATTTAAGTGAAGATTTATGTCAGGGATACACCAAAAGCGTGGAGAGATCCAAAAATTACGGCGAATGTGTGATGAAGTGCACGTAGCGGTTATCGGTTTCCGCTTGGCGCGGAGAATCTGTGAGTTCTGTTGGCCGTCGCATAACCGACAATATCGGCCCGCCGTTTTTTTTGCTAAAATGACTGCCCATTCACGGTTAGTCAGTTCATTGATAATGAAGAAAAAACGGCCGGTACTCCAGGATGTGGCGGACAAGGTGGGCGTGACCAAGATGACGGTGAGCCGTTATCTGCGCAATCCCGACCAGGTTTCTGCCGCCCTGCAGCAAAAAATCGCCGTCGCGCTGGATGAGCTGGGTTACATCCCCAACCGCGCGCCGGACATCCTCTCCAACGCCACCAGCCGGGCGATTGGCGTGCTGTTGCCGTCGCTGACCAACCAGGTGTTCGCCGAAGTGCTGCGCGGCATCGAAAGCGTCACCGACGCGCACAACTACCAGACCATGCTGGCGCACTATGGCTACCTGCCGGAGCGTGAAGAAGAGCGTCTGACCTCGCTGCTTTCTTACAATATCGACGGCCTGATCCTGTCTGAACGCCATCACACGCCACGCACCCTGAAAATGATCGAGGTGGCGGGCATTCCGGTGGTGGAGCTGATGGACTGCGTCTCGCCGTGCATCGATCTGGCGGTGGGCTTCAACAACTTCGAGGCGGCGCGCCAGATGACCCAGCAGATCATCGCGCACGGCCACCGTCACGTGGTCTATTTCGGCGCCCGACAGGATGAACGTACCATCATCAAACAGCAGGGGTATGAGCAGGCGATGCGCGAATCCGGCCTGGAGCCGTACAGCATCATGACCGCACGCTCTTCCTCCTATTCCGCCGGCGGCGAGCTGCTGCGCCAGGCGCAGCGCGACTATCCGCAGATCGACAGTATCTTCTGCACCAACGATGACCTGGCGATCGGCGCGGCCTTCGAGTGCCAGCGGCAGGGGCTGTCGATCCCGCAGGACATGGCGATCGCCGGTTTCCACGGCCATGATATCGGCCAGGTGATGGTGCCGAAGTTGGCCAGCGTGCTGACGCCGCGCGAACGCATGGGGCAGATCGGCGCCGAGCGCTTGCTGGCCCGGCTGCGCGGCGAAACGGTGTGCCCGCGCATGGTGGACGTCGGTTTCACCGTGATCCCCGGCGGCAGTATCTGAGCCATTTTAACGTTCTGTTTTAACACCCTTTCTTTTTGCAGCGCGCCCTGAGGCGCGCGGGTTATCCCGCCTGTAAGCCCGCCGCTCGTTGCCGGCATAAGTTTGATCTCTGTCCCAGAACGCGAATTTTAGCCGCTTACCCGGTTCCGGCGCTCATGTTGTTACCGGTATCATGATACCGGTAACAACGAGTGTGCGGTCATCTTGCTGCAAGACTGAACCTCTGACTCAACAACACCTACAGCTCTTCTTAAACACCGGGAAAGAGCCTAAAAATAAAACAACCGCACGCTTTACGCCTATCGTAAAGAGAGTCGCGATAAAAGGTTGGAGAAAAATTATGCCATTAGTGATTGTTGCAGGCGGCGTAGCGCTGCTGCTGCTGCTGATGATCCGCTTCAAGCTGAACGGCTTTATCTCTCTGGTGCTGGTTGCCCTGGCGGTCGGGATCGCACAGGGCATGCCGGTCGATAAAGTCATCGGCTCCATCAAGGCCGGCGTGGGCGGCACGTTGGGCAGCCTGGCGCTGATCATGGGCTTCGGCGCCATGCTCGGCAAGCTGCTGGCGGACTGCGGCGGCGCGCAGCGCATCGCCACCACGCTGATCGACAAGTTCGGCAGAAAACACATTCAATGGGCGGTGGTGCTGACCGGCTTCACCGTCGGCTTCGCGCTGTTCTACGAAGTGGGCTTCGTGCTGCTGCTGCCGCTGGTGTTCACCATCGCCGCCTCCGCGCGCATCCCGCTGCTGTACGTCGGCGTGCCGATGGCCGCCGCGCTGTCGGTGACCCACGGCTTCCTGCCGCCGCACCCGGGCCCGACCGCCATCGCCACCATCTTCCATGCCGATATGGGTAAAACCCTGCTGTACGGCACGCTGCTGGCGATCCCGACGGTGATCCTGGCCGGCCCGGTTTATGCCCGCTTCCTGAAAGGCATCGACAAGCCGGTGCCGGAAGGCCTGTACAACCCGAAAACCTTTACCGAAGCGGAGATGCCGAGCTTTGGCGTCAGCGTCGCCACGTCGCTGGTGCCGGTGATCCTGATGGCGCTGCGCGCGGTCGCTGAAATGGTGTTGCCGAAGGGCCACAGCCTGCTGCGCTTCGCCGAGTTCTTCGGCGACCCGGTGATGGCGACCCTGATCGCCGTGCTGATCGCTATCTTCACCTTCGGCCTGAACCGCGGCCGCACCATGGATGAAGTGATGGGCACCATCACCGATTCGATTAAAATCATCGCCATGATGCTGTTGATCATCGGCGGCGGCGGCGCCTTCAAGCAGGTGCTGGTGGACAGCGGCGTCGAGCAGTACATCGCCGGCCTGATGGAAGGCAGCAACGTTTCGCCGATTCTGATGGCCTGGTCGATCGCCGCCGCGCTGCGTCTGGCGCTGGGTTCCGCCACCGTGGCGGCGATCACCGCCGGCGGCATCGTCGCCCCGCTGATCGCCACCACCGGCGTCAGCCCTGAGCTGATGGTGATTGCGGTCGGTTCCGGCAGCGTTATCTTCTCGCACGTTAACGATCCGGGCTTCTGGCTGTTCAAGGAGTACTTCAACCTGAGCATCATGGAAACCATCAAATCCTGGTCGGTGCTGGAAACCATCATCTCGGTGTGCGGCCTGGTGGGCTGCCTGCTGCTGGCGACGGTCGTATAATCTTTATCCGGCGCCCTGCGGGGCGTCGGCGTTCCAGAGTATCTTTATCAGTCGGGACGCATTTGGCGCGCTCGCGCCAGTTCCCATAAGGGCATGACACAATGAGTAATCCGCAGAATCACGTATTTATCCTGATGGGCGTCTCCGGCAGCGGCAAATCCGCCGTAGCCAGCGCCGTCGCCCACGAGGCCGATGCCGCCATGCTGGACGGCGATTACCTGCACCCGCGCGCCAACATCAACAAAATGGCCGCCGGGCACGCGCTGGACGACAACGATCGCGCCCCGTGGCTGGCGGCCTTGAACGACGCCATCTTCGCCATGCAACGCACCAACCCGGTGTCGCTGCTGGTGTGTTCGGCGCTGAAAAAAAGCTATCGCGACCGCCTGCGCGAAGGCAATCGCAACCTGCATTTCCTCTACCTGAAAGGGGACAAGACGGTGATTGAGGAGCGCCTGAAACAGCGCAAGGGCCACTTCTTCAAACCGCAGATGCTGGTTTCGCAGTTCGCCACGCTGGAAGAGCCGGGCGAGCAGGAGCCGGATGTGCAGGCGATCGACATCAACCAGCCGCTGGACGGCGTGGTCGCCGACACGCTCGCCTGCATCAACCGCATCACCGCCCGCTGAGCGCGGGCCGTCGTCGGCGCCGCCAGGCGCCTACAGCTTCATGTAAGCCCGTATGCCGTCCAGGAACATCTGGGTCGACAGCATCACCAGAATCAGCCCCATCAACCGTTCCAGCGCGCTGACGCCTTTGCTGCCCAGCAGGCGCAGGAACAGGTTCGACATCAGCAAAATGGCCGCAGAGAGGCCCCAGGCGATCAACAGCGCCGCCACCAGATGGGGCAGCTGGTGCGGATACTGGTGCGACAGCAGCATCAGCGCCGCCAGAATCGACGGCCCGGCCACCAGCGGGATCGCCAGCGGCACCAGAAAGGGTTCTTCGCCGGCGGACAGCCCCGAACTGTTGCCCTCCTGCGTGGGGAAAATCATCTTGATGGCGATCAGAAACAGGATGATGCCGCCGGAAATGGAGACGGTTTCGGTGCGCAGGTTGAGGAACGCCAGAATTTTCTCGCCGGCGAACAGGAAGATCAGCATCAGCAGCAGGGCGATCAGCAGCTCGCGGATCAGCACTACCCGGCGGCGGCGCGGTTCCAGATGCTTGAGCACCGACATGAAAATCGGCAGGTTGCCCAGCGGATCCATAATTAAAAACAGCAATACCGTAGCGGAAATCATCTCTGTCATGGTGACCTCGTGATCGGGAAAACGCCTCGGCCTTTCCGGCCGCGTCCTTGCCTATAAGAAGGATTGCTGAGAAATCCCCAGCCATCGAATAAATTCACTTTGCGCCCGCGCCGACATTTTGTAAGGTGAGGAGATATTGCACACAACTCGTTATCACCTACATAAGCCCTTATCCGGGCGGGACACAGATATTATGAAAAACGTTGGTTTCATCGGTTGGCGCGGAATGGTCGGCTCGGTTCTCATGCAACGCATGACGGAAGAGCGCGATTTCGACGCCATTCGCCCGGTCTTTTTCTCCACCTCGCAGCACGGTTCCGCCGCGCCGGCCTTCGGCGGCCAGCAGGGCACGCTGCAGGATGCGTATGACATCGACGCGCTGAGCGCGCTCGATATCATTATTACCTGTCAGGGCGGCGATTATACCAACGAAGTTTATCCTAAGCTGCGCGCCAGCGGTTGGCAGGGGTACTGGATCGACGCGGCCTCTTCGCTGCGCATGCAGGACGACGCCATCATCATCCTGGATCCGGTCAACCACGCGGTGATTCAGCAGGGCCTGGACAACGGCATCAAAACCTTCGTCGGCGGCAACTGCACCGTCAGCCTGATGCTGATGTCGCTCGGCGGCCTGTTCGCCAACGATCTGGTGGAGTGGGCGTCGGTCGCCACTTATCAGGCGGCCTCCGGCGGCGGTGCGCGCCACATGCGCGAACTGCTGACCCAGATGGGCATGCTGCATGCCGACGTGGCGAAGGAGCTGCAGGATCCGGCTTCCGCCATTCTGGATATCGAGCGTAAGGTGACCGAGGCCACCCGCAGCGGCAAACTGCCTACCGATAACTTCAGCGTGCCGCTGGCCGGCAGCCTGATCCCGTGGATCGACAAGCAGCTCGACAACGGCCAGAGCCGCGAAGAGTGGAAAGGCCAGGCGGAAACCAACAAGATTCTGAACACCGGCAGCGTGATCCCGGTCGATGGCCTGTGCGTGCGCGTCGGCGCGCTGCGCTGCCACAGCCAGGCGTTCACCCTGAAGCTGAAAAAAGACGTGTCGCTGCCGGAAATCGAGCAGATGCTGGCGACGCACAACGACTGGGTGCGCGTGATCCCGAACGACCGTGAGCTGACCATGCGCGAACTGACGCCGGCGGCGGTGACCGGCACGCTGAATACGCCGGTCGGCCGTCTGCGCAAGCTGAATATGGGGCCGGAGTACCTGTCGGCGTTCACCGTGGGCGACCAGCTGCTGTGGGGCGCGGCCGAGCCGCTGCGCCGCATGCTGCGTATTCTGCTGTAAACCCGCACTTCCTGGGGGCTGGCTACTTTCAGCCCCCTAAAGCCTTATTTTCCACTTTTTTGTTCGCCGCGTCCGCGTCGGGCAACGTCATCGCAAGCCCTGCTTCAATGAGCTGTACCCCGCATATCTCCTCGTCGGCCGCCGCATGCCGGCGCCGCCAGGCTGGCAGTTTTCTTAATGAAGAATTTTCCTGAGCAATGCTGAGCAGTTTTTAACAGACATTGGCTATGCTTAACGCATGGGCGAACAATTTTTCACCATGACTGAAATATTTCTAAAAATAAGCATAAAGAGCGAAATTCAGGTCGGCAGAGTAAAGATTGGTCAATAACCGACCGCAATCACGCTTTGGATACCGAATGCATTGCATGATGACCAAAACGGCCAAGGAATAACCAACAAGCCGTGCTTAGATCATGCTGTTAATCTAAGGAAGAAGACTATGCCTGTACTTCCCGATCGTGACGTGATTGATCAGATCATCTCCGGCCATTACGCCGACCCCTTTGCTCTGCTTGGCATGCATGCGACCGATAACGGTCTGCAGGTGCGCGCGCTGCTGCCGGACGCTGGCGCAGTCTGGCTGGTGGAACAGCAAACCGGCCGGCGGCTGGTGCAGTTGAACTGCGACGATCCGCGCGGCTTCTTCAGTGCCGTGGTGCCGCGGCGCAAAAATCCTTTCCGCTATCAGCTGCAGGTCAGCTGGCGCGATCACCAACAGACTGTCGACGATCCCTATCGGTTTGGCCCGCTGCTGCAGGACATCGACAGCTGGCTATTGGCCGAGGGCACGCACCTGCGCCCCTATGAACGCCTGGGGGCTCATCTCGCCACGCTGGATGACGTCGACGGCGTCAGCTTTGCCGTTTGGGCGCCCAATGCCCAGCGCGTCTCGGTGGTGGGGGAGTTCAACTTCTGGGACGGCCGCCGCCATCCGATGCGTCTGCGGCGTGAAAACGGCATCTGGGAGCTGTTCCTGCCCGGCGTGCGGGCCGGCCAGCTGTACAAATATGAAATCGTCGATTGCTACGGCAATACCCAGTTGAAAGCCGATCCTTACGCCTTCGAGGCGCAGATGCGCCCGGACACCGCCTCGCTGGTGGCGCCGCTGCCGGAGGTGGTGCCGTCGACGCAGGCGCGCCGCCGCGCCAACGATTTTGACCAGCCGATCGCCATCTACGAGGTGCATCTCGGCTCATGGCGCCGCCACACCGACAACCATTTCTGGCTCAGCTACGGCGAGCTGGCGGTGCAGCTTATCGACTATGTGAAGGACATGGGATTTACCCATATCGAGCTGCTGCCGATCAACGAGCATCCGTTCGACGGCAGTTGGGGCTACCAACCGCTGGGGCTGTATGCACCGACCCGGCGCTTCGGCACGCCGGCCGATTTCCGGGCGTTCGTGGCGGCGGCGCATGAGGCGGGCATCAACGTGATCCTCGACTGGGTGCCGGGGCATTTCCCGAGCGACGCCTACGGCCTGGCGAATTTTGACGGCACCGCGCTGTACGAATACGCCGATCCGCGCGAGGGCTACCACCAGGACTGGAATACGCTGATCTACAACTACGGCCGCCACGAGGTGCGCAACTACCTGGCGGGCAACGCGCTGTATTGGCTGGAGCGTTTCGGTATCGACGCGCTGCGGGTCGATGCGGTGGCGTCGATGATCTATCGCGATTACAGCCGCGCCGACGGCGAGTGGGTGCCGAATTACTACGGCGGCAACGAGAACCTGGAGGCGATCGCCTTCCTGCGTTATACCAACCAGACTATCGGCCAGGCGCAGCCGGGCGCGGTGACATTGGCGGAGGAGTCCACCGACTATCCCGGCGTCACCCTGCCGCCGGACGCCAACGGCCTGGGATTCCACTACAAGTGGAACCTCGGCTGGATGCACGACACGCTCAATTACATGAAGTGCGATCCGGTGCACCGCAAGTATCACCACAACCAGATGACCTTCGGCATGCTGTATGCCTATACCGAGAACTTCGTGTTGCCTATCTCGCACGATGAAGTGGTGCATGGCAAAAAATCGATCCTCGACCGCATGCCGGGCGACGCCTGGCAAAAGTTCGCCAACCTGCGCGCCTATTACGGGTTTATGTGGGCGCATCCGGGCAAAAAGCTGCTGTTTATGGGCTGCGAGTTTGCGCAGGGGCGCGAGTGGAATTTCGATACCAGCCTCGATTGGCATTTGCTGGAGGGGCTGGATAACTGGCACAACGGCGTGCAGCGGCTGGTGCGCGATCTGAACCACTGCTACCGGCAGCAGGCGCCGCTGTACGAGCGTGACTACCGCCCGGACGGCTTCGAGTGGCTGGTGGTCGACGATCACGACAACTCGGTATTCGCGTTCGCGCGCTACGATTCGCAGGGCAATGAGCTGATCGCCATCAGCAACTTTACCCCGGTGCCGCGCTACCGCTACCGCATCGGCCTCTCACGCGCCGGCGACTATCGCGAGATCCTCAATACCGATTCGCACCACTATCACGGCAGCAACGCCGGCAATCAGGGGCGGGTCTCTTCCGAAGCGGTCGGTAGCCACGGCCGCGACTTTTCCATCTGCGTGACGCTGCCGCCGCTGGCGACCATTTATCTGCTGCGGGAGGCGCCATGACGGAGCTGACTGCCGGCCTCGCCGCGCCGCTGGGCGCGCATTACGACGGCGAAGGCATCAACTTTACCCTGTACTCGGCGCACGCAGAGCGGGTGGAGCTGTGCCTGTTCGACGGCCAGCAACGCGAAGTGCGCCTGCCGCTGCCGGCGCGCAGCGGCGATATCTGGCATGGCTATTTGCCGGGCGGCAGGCCGGGGCAACGTTACGGTTACCGGGTCTACGGCCCGTTCGACCCGGCGAACGGGCAGCGTTTCAACCCCAACAAGCTGGCGCTCGATCCGGCCGCGCGCGCGGTGGAGGGGCCGGTGGCGGATCACCCGCACCTGCACGGCGGTTACGAACAGCCTGATCCGCACGACAGCGCCGAGCTGATGCCGAAATGCGTGGTGGTGGACGAACAGTACGACTGGCAGGACGATCGCCCGCCCGCCACGCCCTGGGGGCAGACGGTGATTTACGAAGCGCACGTGCGCGGCCTGACGCTGCTGCACCCGAAGATCCCGCCGGCGCTGCGCGGCAGTTTCGCCGCGCTGGGGCACCCGGTGATGATCGCCCACTTCAAACGCCTCGGCATCACCGCGCTGGAACTGCTGCCGGTGCAGCAACATACCTCCGAACCGCGCCTGCAGCGGCTGGGGCTGATCAACTACTGGGGCTATAACGTGCTGGCGCCCTATGCGCCGGACAACCGCTACGCCAGCCTGAGCACCGACGGCACGCCGCTGAACGAATTTCGCGATGCGGTCAAGGCGCTGCACCAAGCCGGCATCGAGGTGATCCTCGACGTGGTGTTCAACCACAGCGCCGAGCTGGACAGGGACGGGCCGATGCTGTCGCTGAGCGGCATCGATAACCAGAGCTACTACTGGCTGACGCCGGAAGGGGACTACGTTAACGACACCGGCTGCGGCAACACCCTGCGGCTCGATCAGCCGCAGGGCGTGGCCTGGGTGATGGATTGCCTGCGTTTTTGGGTGCGGGAGTGCCACGTCGACGGCTTCCGCTTCGATCTGGGCAGCGTGCTCGGCCGCACGCCGGGGTTCGATCGCGATGCGCCGCTGTTCCAGGCGATGCTGGCGGACGATGTGCTGTCGCGCTGCAAGCTGATTGCCGAACCCTGGGACGTTGGCCCCGGCGGCTATCAGGTAGGGGCGTTCCCCGGCCGCTTCGCCGAATGGAACGACCATTACCGCGACGACATGCGCCGTTTCTGGCTGCAGAGCGGCGTGTCGCTCGGCCAGTTCGCCCGGCGTTTCGCCGCCTCCAGCGATCTGTACAACCAGCGCGGGCGGGCGCCTTACGCCACCGTCAACATGCTGACCGCCCATGACGGTTTTACCCTGCAGGACGTGGTCAGCTTCAACGAGAAACACAACCAGCCGAACGGCGAAGGCAACCGTGACGGCAGCGATCGCAATTTCAGCAACAACCACGGCGTGGAAGGCCTGGTCGCCGACGACGCCATTGTGCAACGCCGCAGGGCCAGCCAGCGGGCGATGCTCGCCACGCTGTTGCTGTCCCAGGGAACGCCGATGCTGCTGGCCGGCGATGAACAGGGACACAGCCAGCAGGGGAACAACAACGCCTATTGTCAGGACAACGCCATCACCTGGCTCGATTGGGCCACGGCGGATGACGCGTTGACCGATTACGTCGCGGCGCTGATCGCGCTGCGCCGCCAGATCCCCGCGTTGCAACAGGACCGCTGGTGGCAGCAGGACGACGGCAGCGTGCAGTGGCTGAACGCGCAAGGGCAGCCGCTCGACGCGCAGCAGTGGGAGCAGGGCGATCTGCTCATGCAGATCCTGCTGTCGCAGCGCTGGCTGCTGCTGGTCAACGCCACGCCGCAAACGGTGGAGATGAGGTTGCCGGAAGGCGATTGGCAGGTTGTCGCCCCGTTCACTCAGGAAGACTCACGGGCGGTGTTACCCGCCTGGCACCAGGCCGCGCGCTCGCTTTGCGTTCTGGTACGGAAATAATAAAAGGAGTCCGCTATGGTTAGGTTTGAAAATAAAGACCCCCTGATGTTGGCGCGCCAGCTGCCGATTAAATCCGTAGCGCTGATCCTGGCCGGCGGCCGCGGCTCGCGCCTGAAAGATTTGACCTCCACCCGCGCCAAGCCCGCCGTCCACTTTGGCGGCAAGTTCCGCATCATCGATTTCGCCCTGTCGAACTGCCTGAACTCCGGCATTCGCCGCATCGGCGTGATCACCCAATACCAGTCGCACACGCTGGTGCAGCACATTCAGCGCGGCTGGTCGTTTCTCAACGAGGAGATGAACGAGTTCGTCGATCTGCTGCCGGCCCAGCAGCGCCTCAGCACCGAGCATTGGTACAAAGGCACCGCCGACGCGGTGTATCAGAACCTGGACATCATCCGCCGCTATGAGGCCGAATACGTGGTGATCCTGGCGGGCGACCACATCTACAAGATGGATTACTCGCGCATGCTGATAGACCACGTCGAGAAGGGCGCCCAGTGCACCGTGGCCTGCCTGCCGGTGCCGCGCAGCGAAGCCGGTGAATTCGGCGTGATGAAGGTGGATGAAAGCGACCGCATCATCGAGTTTCTGGAGAAACCCGCCAATCCGCCGGCGATGCCGGGCAACCCGGATATGTCGCTGGCCAGCATGGGCATCTATATTTTTAATGCCGCCTACCTGTTCCAGCTGCTGGAAGAGGATATGTCGACCCCCGGCTCCAGCCACGATTTCGGCAAGGATCTGATCCCGAAAATCACCGCGCAGCAGGCGGCGTGGGCGCATCCGTTTACCTTGTCCTGCGTGACCTCCAACCCCGATCTGCCGCCGTACTGGCGCGATGTGGGCACGCTGGACGCCTACTGGCGCGCCAACCTCGATCTGGCGTCGGTGACGCCGGAGCTGGACATGTACGACCGCGCCTGGCCGATCCGCACCCACATGGAGCCGCTGCCGCCGGCCAAGTTCGTGCAGGATCGCTCCGGCAGCCACGGCATGACCATGAACTCGCTGGTGTCCGGCGGCTGTATCGTCTCGGGCTCGGTGGTGGTGCATTCGGTGCTGTTCCCGCGCGTGCGAGTGAACTCGTTCTGCACCATCGACTCTACCGTATTGTTGCCGGACGTGAACGTCGGCCGTTCCTGCCGCCTGCGGCGCTGCATCATCGACCGCGCCTGCCACATTCCGGAAGGCATGGTGATCGGGGAAAACGCCGATGAGGACAGCAAGCGTTTTTATCGCTCGGAAGGCGGCATCGTGCTGGTGACGCGCGAAATGTTGTCAAAATTGTGAGTTAACGTGGGCGGCAGAACGATAGCCTGCCGCCTGATGAACGGTTCGATGGCTTGCGCAACGCGGCACGCATAACAGCGGCAAGCCTGCTTTATTTCTTATCCAGAGGCCTTCGGCCGACTTTCAGGAGTGATAATGCAGGTCTTACACGTATGTTCTGAAATGTTCCCCCTACTGAAAACGGGTGGACTCGCAGACGTGGTTGGCGCGCTGCCGGCGGCGCAAATCGCCGAAGGCGCCGATGTTCGGGTGCTATTGCCCGCTTTCCCTGACGTACGCAACGGCATCCCCGACACCTCGCTGGTGGCGGAAATCGACTCGTTCGCCGGCCGGGTCGGCCTGCGTTACGGCACTTACCATGGCGTGGGCATCTATCTCATCGATGCGCCCTGGCTATATGACCGGCCGGGCAGCCCGTACCACGATCAGTCCATGTACGCCTATCCCGACAACCACCGCCGCTTTGCGCTGCTGGGCTGGATGGCCTGCGAGCTGGCCAAGGGGCTGGATCGCTACTGGCGGCCGCAGCTGGTGCATGCCCACGACTGGCACGCCGGCCTGAGCTGCGCCTATCTGGCCGCCAACGGCCACCCGGCGCGCTCGGTGTTTACGGTGCACAACCTGGCCTATCAAGGGCTGTTCTCTGCCCATCACGTGACCGAGCTGTGGCTGCCGGCGTCGTTTTACGATGTTTATGGCCTGGAGTTCTACGGCCAGATGTCGTTCCTCAAGGCCGGGCTGTTTTATGCCGACCACGTGACCGCCGTCAGCCCGACCTATGCGCGCGAGATCACCCGGCCGGAGTTCGGCTACGGCATGGAGGGGCTGCTGCAGGAGCGGCAGCGGCAGGGCAGGCTGAGCGGCATCCTCAACGGGGTGGACGACAACATTTGGGATCCGGCCCGCGACCCGCGGCTGAGCGCCCGCTACGACGCTGACGATCTGAAAAGCAAGGTCAAAAACAAGCTGCATCTGCAAAAGGCCATGGGGCTGAAGGTGGATGAATCGCTGCCGGTGTTCGCGGTGGTGAGCCGATTGACCAGCCAAAAAGGCCTGGATCTGGTGCTGCAGGCACTGCCTGAGCTGCTGGCGCAGGGCGGGCAGCTGGCGATGCTGGGCGCCGGCGATGCGGTGCTGCAACAGGCGTTTCTGGCCGCCGCCGCCGATTATCCCGAGCAGGTTGGGGTGCAGATCGGCTATCACGAATCCTTCTCCCACCGCATCATCGGCGGCGCCGACGTGATTCTGGTGCCGAGCCGCTTCGAGCCCTGCGGCCTGACGCAGCTCTACGGCCTAAAATACGGCACGCTGCCGCTGGTGCGCCGCACCGGCGGGCTGGCGGACACGGTGGTGGACTGCGCGCTGGAGAACCTGGCCGACGGCACCGCCAGCGGCTTCGTGTTCGACGATTGCGACGCCGTCGCGCTGGGCAACGCCATCCGCCGCGCCATGGTGCTGTGGAGCCGGCCGAAACACTGGCGCCACGTTCAGCGCCACGCCATGAGCGTGGACTTCGGCTGGCCGGTGGCGGCGAAAGAGTATTTATCGCTTTATCAACGTTTGTAGCCCGCGTTTCGCGTCTCGGGTTGACGCGCGGCGGGCAGCCGTTTGGGTTGATTGTCGGGGCGCGGCGTGCCGCGTCCATGTTCAGCGGGGCCCGCTATTCCGCGGCGAATGGCTGGGCTCCCTACAAGGGATTAAAAAGCCATGACTTCACCGTTTAGTTACACCTCACCTACGGTCAGTGTGGAAGCGCTGAAACACTCCATCGCCTATAAGCTGATGTTTATCGTCGGCAAGGATCCGGCCATCGCCAACCGGCACGACTGGCTGAACGCCGTGCTGTTCGCGGTGCGCGATCGCATGGTTGAACGCTGGCTGCGTTCCAACCGCGCCCAGCTGTCGCAGGACGTGCGGCAGGTGTATTACCTGTCGATGGAGTTTCTGATCGGCCGCACCCTGTCGAACGCGCTGCTGTCGATGGGCATCTATCAGGATATCGACAACGCGCTGAACGAAATGGGGTTGAGCCTGGGTGAACTGCTGGAAGAAGAGAACGACCCTGGCCTCGGCAACGGCGGTCTGGGCCGCCTGGCGGCCTGCTTCCTCGATTCGCTGGCGACGCTGGCGCTGCCGGGGCGCGGCTACGGCATTCGCTACGAGTACGGCATGTTCAAGCAGAACATCGTCAACGGCCAACAGATGGAGTCGCCGGACTACTGGCTGGAGTACGGCAATCCGTGGGAGTTTCCGCGCCACAACACCCGCTACAAGGTGCGCTTCGGCGGCCGCGTGCAGCAGGAGGGCGCCAAGGCGCGCTGGCTGGAGACCGAAGAGGTCGTGGCCATCGCCTACGATCAGGTGATCCCCGGTTTCGACACCGACGCCACCAACACCCTGCGGCTGTGGGGCGCGCAGGCCAGTAACGAGATCAACCTCGGCAAGTTCAACCAGGGCGATTATTTCGCCGCGGTGGAGGATAAAAACCACTCGGAGAACGTGTCGCGCGTGCTGTATCCGGACGACTCGACCTCCTCCGGGCGCGAGCTGCGGCTGCGGCAGGAGTATTTCCTGGTGTCGGCGACGGTGCAGGACATCCTCAACCGCCATTGGCTGATGCACAAAACCTTCGACAACCTGGCGGACAAGATCGCCATTCACCTCAACGACACTCACCCGGTCTTGTCGATTCCCGAGCTGATGCACCGGCTGATCGACGAGCACAAATTCAAGTGGCTCGACGCCTGGGAAGTGGTGGAGCAGGTGTTTTCTTACACCAACCACACGCTGATGAGCGAGGCGCTGGAGACCTGGCCGCTGGACATGATTGGCCGCATCTTGCCGCGCCACCTGCAGCTGATTTTCGAAATCAACGATCACTTCCTCAAGATGGTGCAGGAAGTGGCGCCGGGCGACAACGACCTGCTGGCGCGGGTCTCGATCATCGACGAAACCAACGGCCGCCGGGTGCGCATGGCGTGGCTGGCGGTGGTGGCCAGCCACAAGGTCAACGGCGTTTCCGCCCTGCATTCCGAACTGATGGTGCAGTCGCTGTTCGCCGACTTCGCCCGGCTGTTCCCCAATCGTTTCTGCAACAAAACCAACGGGGTGACGCCGCGCCGTTGGCTGGCGCTGGCCAACCCGCCGCTGGCGGCGGTGTTGGACGACTGCATCGGCCAAACCTGGCGCACCGATCTCAGCCAGCTGAGCGAGATCAAAGCCAACGTCGATTACCCGAGTTTCCTGCAGGCGGTGCAGCGCGCCAAGCGGCAGAACAAGGAGCGGCTGGCGCTGTACATCGCCAAAACGCTCAACGTGGTGGTCAACCCGGATGCGCTGTTCGACGTGCAGATCAAGCGCATCCACGAGTACAAACGGCAGCTGCTCAACGTGCTGCACGTCATCACGCTGTATAACCGTCTGCTGGACGATCCGGAGATCGATCGCGTGCCGCGGGTGGTGATCTTCGCCGGCAAGGCGGCCTCGGCCTACTATGCCGCCAAGCAGATCATCCGCTTGATCAACGATGTGGCCAAAGTGATCAACAACGATCCGCGCGTGCATACCCAGCTGAAGGTGGTGTTCATTCCGAACTACGGCGTCAGCCTGGCGCAGATCATTATCCCGGCGGCGGATCTGTCGGAACAGATCTCGCTGGCGGGCACCGAGGCCTCGGGCACCAGCAACATGAAGTTCGCGCTGAACGGCGCGCTGACCATCGGTACGCTGGACGGCGCCAACGTCGAGATGCGCGAGCACGTGGGGGAGGAGAATATCTTTATCTTCGGCAATACCGCCGAGCAGGTGGAGGAACTGCGCCGCAACGGTTACAACCCGCGCCAGTACTATGAGCAAGACCCGGAGCTGCATCAGGCGCTGACGCAGATCGCCACCGGCGTGTTCAGCCCGGAAGAGCCGAAACGCTATGGCAATTTGTTCGACTCGCTGGTCAACCTCGGCGATCACTATCAGCTGTTGGCGGATTACCGCAGCTACGTGGACACGCAGGACAAGGTGGACGAGGTGTATCTCAATCAGGACGAGTGGACGCGGCGCGCGGTGCTGAATATCGCCAACATGGGCTACTTCTCCTCCGATCGCACCATTCAGGAATATGCGGATGAAATCTGGCACATTCAGCCGGTGAAGCTGTAAAGCGTGCGAGGAAGAGCAAAGAAAAGGGCCGGATAACCGGCCCTTTCTTTGTTACGCTGCGGCTCAGGAAGCCAGAGACAGCGTTTTCGTTTTCGCGTGTTCCGCCAGCCAGGCTTTCACTCGCGCCTGCTGCGCTTCGTCCAGCCACATGCCCAGCTTGGTGCGGCGCCAGATGGCGTCGTCCAGCTCTACGACCCACTCTTTCTCGGTCAGGTAGCGCAGTTCGGCTTCATACAGACCGTGGCCGAAATCTTCGCCCAGATCGGCGAGGCCGTTGGCGCCGGCCAGGATCAGCTCGCTCTGGCTACCGTAGGTGCGGGCATAGCGGCGCGCCAGCGCTTCCGGCAACCAGCCGTGGGCGCGGCGTAATTTGGCCGCGTAGCCGTCGCGATCGCCGCCGATGTCACCGCCCGGCAGCGTGGCGTTTTTGGTCCACGCCGGACCGCAGCCTGGGTAGTAGTGGGCCAGTTTTTCCATCGCGTGCTCGGCTAGCTTGCGGTAGGTGGTCAGCTTGCCGCCGAAGACCGACAGCAGCGGCGCCTTGCCTTGTTCGTCGTGCACGTCCAGCGTGTAATCGCGGGTGATCGCCTGCGGCGAATCGGATTCGTCGTCGCACAGCGGACGCACGCCGGAGTAAGTCCAGACGATGTCGTCGCGGCCCAGCTGCTTCTTGAAGTGATCGTTGTACACTTTCAGCAGATAAGCGATTTCGTTCTCGTCGATCTTCACGTCCTTCGGATCGCCTTTGTACTCCACGTCGGTGGTGCCGATGATGGAGAACTCGTCATTCCACGGGATCACGAACACGATGCGGTGGTCTTCGTTCTGTAGAATGTAAGACTGCGGCTGATCGTGTACGCGCGGCACCACGATGTGGCTGCCTTTGATCAGGCGGATGCCGTAAGGCGATTTCAGCTTCAGGCCGTCGTCGAAGAAGTTTTTCACCCACGGGCCGGTGGCGTTCACCAGGCCTTTGGCGCGCCAGGTGAAGGTTTTGCCGCTGTCGATATCGACCGCTTCCACCATCCACATGCCGTTTTCACGCCATGCGCGGGTCACTTTGGTGCGGGTGCGCACTTCGCCGCCGCGTTTTTCCACTTCCTGCGCGTTCAGCACCACCAGGCGAGCATCGTCGACCCAGCAGTCGGAATATTCGAAACCGCGCTTCAATTCAGGCTTCAGCACCGACTCTGGTCCAAAGCGCAAGCCCTTGCTGCCCGGCAGGCTGGTGCGTTTGCCCAGGTGATCGTACAGGAACAGGCCGATACGGATCATCCAGGCCGGGCGCAGGTGCGGCTGGTGCGGCAGGCGGAAACGCATTGGGAACGCGATGTGCGGCGCCAGCTTCAGCAGCACTTCACGTTCGGCCAGCGCTTCGCTCACCAAACGGAATTCGTAGTGTTCCAGGTAGCGCAGGCCACCGTGGATCAGTTTGGAACTGGCGGAAGACGTAGCACAGGCCAAGTCTTGCGCTTCCAGTAGCAGTACCGACAGCCCGCGCCCGGCAGCATCCGCCGCGATGCCGGCACCGTTGATGCCGCCACCGATAACGATCAAGTCTTTGGTTTCCACGTCATCTTCCTCCAGATGTTCGAAATAGCTCTTTCATGTTCGTTTTCGCTCATGATTGTAATCAAAAACCAACAAGCAAGCCAAGACTTAACCAAACAAAAACATTTAGGCGTGATAAAGGTAACAGTTTGGTGATGATAGGCACATAAATGATAAGGATATTGCGCGGGCGGGCAAACGGCTGTCGAAAAGGGGGCGTCGGGGGTGGGAAACGGGGCGGCGGCGCGCCCCGCGGATTAACGGCGGATCAGCACAGCTCCAGCTGCACGTCGTACTGCTCGATGATTTTCATCACGCTCGGCGGCGGCAGCTGGTCGGTAAACAGGTAGTCGATCAGATTCATGTTGCCCAGGTTGACCATGGCGTTGCGGCCGAATTTGGAGTGGTCGGTGACCAGCATTACGCAGCGGGAATTTTCGATAATCGCGCGTTTGGTGCGCACTTCGTGATAGTCGAATTCGAGCAGCGAGCCGTCCATATCGATGCCGCTGATGCCGAGAATGCCGTAATCGAGGCGGAATTGGGAGATAAAGTCCAGGGTGGCTTCGCCCATGATGCCGCCGTCGCGGGTGCGCACTTCGCCGCCGGCCAGGATCAGACGGAAGTCTTCCTTGGCGGTCAGCAGGGTGGCGACGTTGAGGTTGTTGGTGACCACGCGCAGGTTCTTGTGGTTCATCAGCGCATGGGCCACCGCTTCCGGCGTGGTGCCGATATCGATGAACAGCGTGGCGCCGTCCGGGATCTGGCTGGCGACGCGCTGCGCGATGCGGGCCTTCTCTTCCGACCACATCACCTTGCGATCGTTATAGGCAGCGTTGACCGAGCTGGAAGGCAGCGCCGCGCCGCCGTGGTGACGCTGGATTTTGTTCTGGTCGGCCAGGTCATTCAAATCGCGGCGAATCGTTTGCGGGCTGACGTCAAAATGTTCGACCAGCTCTTCCGTGCTGACGTAACCCTGCAGGCGCACCAGCTCGATAATTGCGTCATGACGCTGTGTTTGCTTCACGATAATCCCCTAAAACGCCCGCTATGCCCGCTGGGCACAGCTCCCGGCTGTTATTGTTCGTTGTGTGCGCGATGACGCGTATCCCAAAATGCCATCAATAACCCTAACACTAAACCGGCTACGTGTGCCGCGTTGGCGATCGACATTCCTAAAATATCGAAATATCCGGCCACCAGCCACAGCACCGAGAACGCCATCAGGCCGCGCGGCAGCATCAGGCCGCGCTCCGGCGCCCGTTCACCCGTTAGCCAGACATAGCCCATCAGCGCATAAACCACGCCCGACAGCCCGCCGAACAGCGCGCCGCTGAACAGCGATTGCGCCCAGCCGCTGAAGAAGGCCGACACCACCGCCAGCACGAACAGCTTGCCGGCACCGAGGCGTTTTTCCATCTGGCCGCCGAGATACCACCACCACATCAGGTTAAACAGAATATGCAGCAGGGAGAAGTGCAGGAACGCATGGCTGACCCAGCGCCACAGCTGCGTGTATTGGCTGCTGTTTTGCGGCCAGGAGAGCCAGTACATCACGGTGTCGTCGCCCAGCGCCTGCATCAGAATATAGACCGCGATGCACAGCACCATCACGCCGAGCGTCAGCGGCCCGGCCTTGCTGCGCAGGGTGTGCAGATAGGATTCGCTCTGATAGTGCAGGCCGGCGTCGGTATGGCCGGTCTGCCAACTGGCGGCCTGATAACGGCGGTTGAGCGGATCGGTCAGAAACTGCTGCAGCTCGTGTTGCACCTGCTCGAGGTGAACGTCGTCGGCCAGCCAGATTTCCGCCGCCTCGCCGCTGTTGCGCAGCTCAAGCCGGATGCCCTGGGTCGCCATATAGTCGACAAAGGCCAGCGCCAGGCGCGGGTTGGATACGGCGATTACTCTAACCATTGCTCTTCCGTCGTAAGTGAATGATTTTGGCCGCGGCTTGCCCGCCGGCGACCCTGACGGCCGATTATAACGTCGAAATCCTGAGCGCTGGCAAACGGATCTGCGAAAAACCCGCGAAAACGCGCACAAAATCGAAGGGGAAGCCCGCCGACGCACGGCGGGCGGCGGGGATCAGGCAGAGGTTTCCACGTCTTGCGGATACTGGCGGGCCCAGGCCTCGAAGCCGCCGTCGATGCTGTAGACCGCGTCAAACCCCTGGTGCAGCAGGTACTGCGCCGCGCTGCGGCTGCTGTTGCCGTGGTAGCACATCACCATTACCGGCCGCTCGAAGTCGTTTTGCTGCATAAAGGCCGACAGGGTGGCGTTGGTGAGGTGAAAGGCGCCCGGCGTATGCCCGGCTTCAAAACTTTGCGGATCGCGGATGTCGACCAGGGCGGCGCTGCCCTCTTTCCAGCGGGCGTACGCTTGCTCAACGTTGATCGCTTCGAACTGTTCCATACTGCTGACTGCCTCGTAATTGGGGGACGCCGCTATTGTAACCAACTCTGCGGCGTTTAAGACCAGAGCAAGGGTGTGGTTTTGTCACACCAGCAGCACTTCAACGCCCTGTTGACGCAGTTGCTCAACGATCGCCGGATTGGCAGCGCGGCCGGTGATCACCATGGCGATTTGCTCGGTGCGGCTGAACAGCATGCCGGCGCGTTGGCCGACTTTGCTGCTGTCGACCAGCACCACCAGTTTACCGACGTAGTTGAGCATCTTTTGCTCCGCCATGGCGGTCAGCATATCCGTTTTATACAAACCCTCGGCGGTAAGGCCGATACCGCTGGTGAACATCCAGTGCCCGGCGTACAGCGTCGCGTCGCCGTCCTGAGGCGCCAGGGTAATCGACTGAGTCTTGTTGTACTGGCCACCCATGATCACCACGCTGTCATGGTCCTGTTCGATCAGGTAGTTGGCCAGCGGCAGGTAGTTGGTGATCACCTGAACCGGCTTGCCGCAAATTTCACGCCCCAGCAGAAATGCGGTGGAACCGCAGTTGATCACCACGCTTTCGCCCGGCTGACAGAGTTGCGCCGCCGCTGCCGCGATGCGCATTTTTTCATCGAGATGCTGGGTCTGGTGGATGTTGAGCGGCGTCCAGGCCGGGCGCGGGGTTTGCGTGGCTTCGGCGCCATTGCGCACTTTGCGCAATTTGCCAATTTCATTCAGTTTGTTGATGTCCCGGCGCGCGGTGGCCGGAGAGATGTCAAACGCCGCGATCACGTCCGCCACGGAGATTTGCCCCTTGCGATGCAAGAGATCGAGAATGGCATTGTGGCGTTGGGACTCTGTCATGCGGGCTCCATCAGGGTGAGAAGAACGTCGTTGCCTTCGATTATATGCGCGCCGTTTGACGATTTGAATCATTGCCGTTCAAAAGCGCGCATCAGTATGCAACACCGGTTGATTACAAGAAAGACTTGAAGGGCAGGTCAGGTTCCTGGGTGAAACAATCATCGAACCCGCGCGGATAGTGATATTCCAGATTGTCTTTGTCCTGCGGCCAGATGAACTTGCCGCCAACCTGCCAGATAAAGGGTTTGAAACCGTACTTGAGCCGATCTTTTTTCATGTCCCACAACACGCGGATCTCCTGCGGGTCTGCCTGGAAATTCGACCAAATATCGTGGTGGAAGGGGATCACGACCTTGGCGTTCAACGATTCCGCCATGCGCAAGATGTCGGCGCTGGTCATCTTGTCGGTAATGCCGCGTGGGTTCTCGCCGTAGGAGCCGAGGGCGACATCAATGTGGTGATCGTTGCCGTGCTTGGCGTAATAGTTGGAGTAGTGAGAATCGCCGCTGTGATAAAGGTTGCCGCCCGGCGTTTTGAACAGGTAGTTGACCGCACGCAGATCCATGCCGTCCGGCAGTACGCCCGCGGCCTTTTGTTCCACCGGTAATGTGATCAGCGCCGTGCGATCGAAAGCATCCAGCGCATGAATTTCGACGTCTTTGATTTTTATCACGTCGCCAGGTTTGACGGTGATGCAGCGCGCCGGCGGCACGCCCCAGCCGATCCAGATATCCACGCAGCTTTTCGGCCCGATAAACGGGACGGATTCGGGGCAGTTCTGCAACACGGCCGCCGCGACGTTCACATCGATATGGTCGTTGTGATCGTGCGTGGCCAGCACGGCGTCGAGCTGGGTGATGGCGAACGGGTCGAGTACGAATGGGGTGGTGCGCAGGTTCGGCTGCAGTTTCCGCACCCCGGCCATGCGCTGCATTTGGTGGCCGGTTTTCATCAGCGGGTTGGCGTGGCTCTGCTTGCCGGTGCCGCACCAAAAATCGACGCACAGGTTGGCGCCTTCTTCAGACTTGAGCCAGATGCCGGTGCAGCCCAGCCACCACATGGCGAAGGTGCCGGGCGCGACTTTCTCCTGCTCTATCTCTTCGTTCAGCCAAGTGCCCCATTCGGGAAAGGTGTTCAATATCCAGGACTCGCGGGTGATGTCGTTGACTTTACTCATGGGTTTTTCCTCATTGTCGGTGATGATAAAATCATAAGTAATCACATTAGGATTTTATGTGACTTGTTTTGATTGAATCTAGCATCGTTTTTTTCAGCTGACAACGATCTTAACTCCCGTCAACGCCGCCTTATTCGCGTGCGACACTGCCCATGGCGCTTATGTTTCTCCTGGTTACTGCTATTAAATTCAATGGGTAATAAAATGAGTGTTGCTTAATTCATTGAATGTTAGTGGAATTGATTTTTATCTTGCGAGGTTGTTCACAAATAATCATTTATGATCTTTTTGTGATTATTGGTGATTGATATGGTGAAAGCGTTACCTGCACGCCAACCTTTCCGGGAGAGCCGTATGGAAACCCTTTACACCATCTTCACCGTCTTTTTTAACCAGGTGATGACCAATGCGCCGCTGCTGCTGGGGCTGGTTACACTGCTGGGTTACACGTTGCTGCGCAAAAGCGCGGCGGTCATCATCAAAGGCACCATCAAGACCATTATCGGTTTCATGTTATTGCAGGCCGGCTCCGGCATCCTGACCGGCACGTTCAAACCGGTTGTGGCGAAGTTGTCCGAGGTATACGGCATCAACGGGGCGATTTCGGACACCTATGCTTCGATGATGGCCACCATCGAACGTATGGGGGACGCCTACAGCTGGGTCGGCTACGCGGTATTGCTGGCATTGGCGCTGAACATTCTCTACGTACTGCTGCGGCGTATTACCGGGATTCGTACCATCATGCTCACCGGCCACATCATGTTTCAGCAGGTCGGGCTGATCGCGGTATTTTTCTACATTCTGGGTTACGGCATGTGGACGACGGTATTGTGCAGCGCGCTATTGGCTTCACTGTACTGGGGCATCACCTCCAACATGATGTTCAAGCCGACGCAGGCGGTAACGGAAAACAGCGGCTTCTCGATCGGGCATCAACAGCAGTTCGCTTCGTGGCTGGCCTACAAGGCCGCACCGTATCTCGGTAAAAAAGAGGACAGCGTGGAAGATCTGAAGCTGCCCGGGTGGCTGAACATTTTCCATGACAACATCGTGTCCACCGCCATCGTGATGACGCTGTTTTTCGGCATCATTCTGTGCTCGTTCGGCTTGGACACTCTGCAGGCGATGGCCGGTAAAACCCACTGGAGCATTTATATCCTGCAAACCGGGCTGATGTTCGCGGTGGCGATTTTCATCATCGTGCAGGGCGTGCGCATGTTCGTCGCCGAATTGACCGAGGCCTTTAACGGTATATCCCAACGTCTGATCCCCGGCGCGGTACTGGCCATCGACTGCGCCGCCATTTATAGCTTCGCGCCCAACGCCGTGGTGTGGGGTTTTATGTGGGGCACCATCGGCCAACTGATCGCCGTCGGCATACTGTTGGCGCTCGGCTCTTCCATCATGATCATTCCCGGTTTCATTCCCATGTTCTTTTCTAACGCCACCATCGGCGTATTCGCTAACCACTTCGGCGGCTGGCGCGCGGCGATGAAGATCTGTCTGGTGATGGGAATGATAGAGATCTTCGGCTGCGTGTGGGCCATCAAACTGACCGGGCTAAGCGCCTGGATGGGCATGGCGGACTGGTCGATTCTGGCGCCGCCGCTGATGCAGGGGCTGAGTCTGGGCCTGTGGTTTATGGGGGTGGTGATCGTTATCGCCCTGCTGTACATGTTCTTCGCCGGACGCACCCTGCGTGCGGAAGAAGATGCTGAAAAACAATCGGTTGAACCAGCGTCACGTTAATAGGAGTGCAGATTATGACGGTACGAATCCTGGCGGTATGCGGTTGCGGGCAAGGCAGTTCCATGATCATGAAAATGAAAGTCGACCAATTTTTAACGCAGCAAGGTGTGAATCATTCGGTCAACAGCTGTGCGGTGGGGGAATACAAATCCGAGTTGAACGGGGCCGACATCATCATTGCTTCCACCCATGTCGCCGACGAAATCGTCGTGAGCGGCAACAAATATGTGGTTGGGGTGCGCAATATGCTCTCGGCGGCGGACTTCGGCCCGAAGCTGATGGAAGTTATCGGCACGCATTTTCCGCAAGATTTGAAGCAGTAAGGAGCGAGTGATGAAGCTGAGCGATTCGTTGGCGCAAAACAACGCCATCCAGCTGCAGGCGGAGGCTGCTGACTGGCGGCAGGCGGTGCGGTTGGGCGTCGATTTGCTGGTGGCTGCCGGGGTGGTGGAACCGCGCTATTTCGACGCCATTTTGGCCGGCGTCGACCGGCACGGCCCTTACTTCGTGCTGGCGCCGGGCCTGGCGATGCCGCACGGCCGGCCGGAGGAAGGGGTGCTGAAAACCGGCTTCGCCTTGGTCACCTTGAAAACGCCGGTGTGTTTCGGCGATGAGGACAACGATCCGATAGACATCTTGATCACCCTGGCGGCGGTGGACGCCAAAACGCATCAGGAGGTGGGGATCATGCAAGTGGTGAATCTGTTTGAAGATGAGGCGAACTTCGATCGCTTGCGGGCCTGTCGCCACGCGAGCGAGGTATTGGCGTTGATCGACAAAACGTCTACGGCGGCGAATTGATTGAAGGAGACAAACAATGAACACGCAGTTACCGATGTTGCAGGTGGCGCTGGATAACCTGTCCATGGCCGCGGCTTACGACACGACTCGCCTGATCGCGGCCGAAGTCGACATCATCGAAGTCGGCACTATTTTGTGCGTGGCGGAAGGCGTGCGCGCCGTGCGCGATCTGAAAGCGCTGTATCCGGATCGCATCGTGTTGGCGGACGCAAAAATCGCCGATGCGGGTCAGATTTTGGCGCGAATGTGCTTCGAGGCGCATGCCGATTGGATCACGGTGATCTGCTGTGCCGACATCAATACGGTCAAGGGCGCTCTGCAGGTAGCGCATGAGTTCGGTGGCGACGTGCAGATCGAACTGACGGGGTTCTGGACCTGGGAACAGGCGCAGGCGTGGCGTGAAGCGGGAATGGGTCAGGTGGTGTACCACCGCAGCCGTGACGCGCAGGCGGCGGGCGTCGCCTGGAGCGAAGACGATATCCGCGCGGTGCGTCGCCTGAGCGAGATGGGTTTTAAGGTGACGGTCACCGGCGGACTGGCGCTGGAGGATTTGCCTCTGTTCCAGGGCATTCCCATCCACGTCTTTATCGCCGGACGCAGCATTCGCGATGCCGCCGATCCGGTCGCGGCGGCGCGGGAATTTAAATCCGTCATTGCCCAGCTGTGGGGCTGAGGAGCGGTTATGTTGCACAAATCCGTGCCGTTGGGCATCTATGAGAAAGCGTTGCCGCCGGGCGAGGACTGGCTGACGCGCCTGCAACTGGCGGGTGAGTTGGGATTCGATTTCGTTGAAATGTCGATCGATGAAAGCGACGGCCGCCTGGCGCGATTGGACTGGAGCACTGAACAGCGGCTCGCCTTGGTTAGCGCCGTTGCGGCGAGCGGTGTGCGCGTCCCTTCTTTATGCCTCAGCGCCCACCGGCGTTTTCCGTTGGGCAGTGCAGACGACACCACGCGCGACCGGGGACTGGAGATCGTGCGAAAAGCTATTCGGCTGGCGCAGGATACCGGCATCCGGGTGATCCAACTGGCCGGGTATGACGTTTATTACCAGCAGTCAACTGCACAGACCCGCGCCCGGTTCCGTGCCGGATTGGCGCAGGCGGTGGAGATGGCCAGCCGTGCGCAGGTCATGCTGGCGATGGAAATCATGGACTATCCGCTGATGAACTCGATCAGCAAGGCGCTGGGCTATGCCCACTACCTGAATAACCCGTGGTTTCAGCTGTACCCGGACATCGGCAACTTGTCTGCCTGGGACAACGATGTGCCGATGGAGCTCATGGCCGGGCGCGGACATATCGTGGCGGTACACGTTAAGGATACGCGGCCGGGGGAGTTTAAGAATGTGCCGTTCGGCGAGGGCGTGGTCGATTTCGTGCGCTGTTTCGAAACGCTGTTGCAGAGCGGCTATCGCGGCCCCTATCTGCTCGAGATGTGGAGCGAGAAAGCGGACGATCCGCTGCGGGCGGTGCGGGCGGTGCGGGCGGTGCGGGAGGCGCGAGCCTGGGTGGTTGAACGTATGGTCGAGGCCGGGTTGGAAATAAGGGGGGAGCATGCTGGAGCAACTGAAAAGTCAGGTGTACCGAGCCAATATGGCGTTGCCTGAGCACGGGCTGGTGACCTATACCTGGGGCAATGTCAGCGGCATCGATCGGGCCAGTGGGCTGGTGGTGATCAAACCCAGCGGCGTACCTTATGAAACGATGCGGGCTGAGGATATGGTGGTGGTGAATGCGCGAGGTGAGGTTGTCGAGGGGCAACTGCGGCCTTCGTCCGATACGCCGACGCATTTGGCGCTGTATCGGGCGTTCCCCCAACTCGGCGGTGTGGTGCATACGCACTCCACCCATGCCACCGCCTGGGCGCAGGCGGGTGAAGCGATACCGGCGCTCGGCACCACCCACGCCGACTATTTTTCCGGCGACATTCCTTGTACCCGCGGGCTGACGGCGGAAGAGGTGGCGCGGGAATATGAGCTGAACACCGGTCGGGTGATTATCGAAACCCTGAAAGGGCGTGAACCGCTGCACATTCCCGGCATCCTGGCGTATCAGCATGGCCCGTTCAGTTGGGGAAGGACGCCGGATGAGGCGGTGCATAACGCCGTGGTGTTGGAGGAGGTGGCGAAAATGGCGTGGATCAGCCGGGATATTAACCCCGGCCTGAAGCGGATCGATGACTATCTGCTGGAAAAGCATTTCAGCCGCAAACATGGCGCCGGCGCCTATTACGGCCAGCGCTGACTCTCAGGCGCCATACCCCATCATCTTCAACAGCTGCTGCGCTTGCTGCACCGCTTCCTGGCGATGGGCCACGCCCAGTTTCTGATACAGGTTGCGGATGTGCGTCTTGATGGTGGTGGCCGCCACGTCCAACTCGCCGGCGATCTGGTCGTTGCTGTAGCCGGAATAGATCAGCCCCAGCACCTGCCATTCGCGCTGGGTGAGCGGGCTGGTGCGGATCAGCTCCGGCACCTGCGGATGGGTCAGCAGCTTATCGACGAAATTCTCGTCAAAATGCGCGAACTTGTGCCGATGATGCTGGTTGATGTCGCGCAGGATGCGCTGGGCGCGATGCTGTTCCAGCTCCGGCAGCGTGTTGAGCTGGATCAGCTGGCGCAGCTGCTGCGCCATCGCTTCGCCCTCGATGACGAAGTGGCTGATAAAGCCGGTGCGGTTGGCCAGCGACAGCGCTTCGATCAGCGCCTGCTGCGCTTCGCCCTTGCGCTCTTGCAGCCAGTAGAGCTGGTTGCTGAGCAGCAGGTTGCGGTTGAGATCGCTCACCAGCCGCAGGCGGCGGGCGTTTTCGTTCAGCTCATCCAGCACCACGCCGGCCTCTTCATACTGGCCGAGCAGGATCTGCACCCGCGCGATGTTGCGCCACTGGCCCTGCGTGAAGTGGTTGTCCGCCATGCCGGGCTTTTCGGTGTGGCGCAGCCATTGGGCGGCGGCGGCGGTGTCGCCGGTCATCTGCCAGTGGATCACCCGCGACTTGTCGGTGTTGGTCAGCCAGTCGCGATGGTAGTGGGCGCCGTGCAGCAGGGTTTCGCAGCGCTGCAGATGGGTATTGGCGTTGTCCAGATCGCCGCGCGCCAGCGAGCATTTGGCCAGCATGGCGATGCACTGCAGCTGCTGTTGCGGCTGGTAGTTCGCCAGGATTTTCAGCCCGGTGCGCGCCGCGTCTTCCGCCTCGTCCAGCCGCGACCACGACCACAGGATCTGCGCGCGAATGCGCAGCAGGAACTCGTGCATCGGCAGCTGTTCCAGGTGTTGCTCGCGGATCAGTTCGAACGCCTTGTCCTGGGTTTCGTAAGCGGCCTGCAGGAAGCCCTGGGCGATGAGGATTTCGCTCTGCTGCAGCAGCGCCCAGAGCGCGTAATGGTTGGCTTGATGACGACGCGCCATCTGCTCGGTTTGCTGCATCATCGGCAGCGCGCGCGCCAGTTCGCCCTTGCAGTGGTGCACTTCGCCGGTCACCGAGGTGGCGACGATGCGGCTGTAATAGCTGGACAGCGGCAGGAATTTCAACGCTTCGGTCGCCAGCCGCTCGGCCTCTTCCGGTTTACCGGCGTTGATCGCCACCTGGGCGCGTAAGGCGTCGAACTCGGCGTGCAGCGTTTGGTCTATCTCGATTTTCTGCTCGCGCATGGTGCGCTCGGCGCGCTCCAGCAGGGTATTGACCTCGCCGTAGCGGTGCTGGCTCTGCGCCAGCCAGGCCTGCAGCAGCGCCAGCTTGGGATTTTGGATCAGGCGCTCATAAGGCAGCGCGTTGAGGCACTCCTCCAGCAAAGCCAGTTCGCTGTGGTGGAACAGCGACCAGGCGTGTTGCAGCAGGATATCGCGCAGCATGCTGACGTCGCTGGCCGCCAGCGCATGGTGAATGGCCTCCGCCGGATACCCCAGCGCCAGCCAGCCCTCGGCGGCGGCGCGGTGCAACCCCGGCAGCTCCAGCGCCAGCTCCCACTGGCAACGCTGGCGCAGGAAAGAAGCGAACAGCGGATGGAAGTTGAACCATTCGCCGGTGTCGTCCATGCGATGGATAAACAGCCCCTGGCGCTCCAGCTCCTCCAGCCGCTGCTGGCCGTTGTCTTCGCCGGTCAGCCGCACGATCAGCGCGTCGTTCATCGAGCGCAGCACCGAACAGCGCAGCAGGAAGGCGCGCGCCTCGGCATCGACGTGATCCAGCACTTCGTCCACCAGATAGTCGGACAGGTGGCTGGCGTTCAGCCCCGCCAGCCGCTTGGCCGACAGCTGAGCCGACGAGGCAGACTGGCGGGCCGACAGCGCGATCAGCTGCAGCGCGGTGGCCCAGCCTTCGACTTCGTCGCACAGGCGGCTGCTGTCCTGCTGTTCCATCGGCGCCGCCAGGCGGCAGTCGAAGAATTGTTTGGCTTCCTGATGGGTAAACGCCAGCTGCTGCGTGCCCATTTCCAGCAGCTGATCGCGCACCCGCAGATTGGCGATGCCGAGCGGCGGCAGGGTGCGCGAGAGCAGGATCAGCGTCAGGTTTTCCGGCTGATGGCGCAGGAAGAAGCGCATGGCTTCGTGAATGGCGTCGTTGGTGATCAGGTGGTAGTCGTCGATCACCAGGTACAGCGGCTGGTGCCAGTCGGCCAGCTCGATAAACAGCTGGGCGAACAGCGCCGACAGGCTGGCGTACTGGTGTTTCTGGCTCAGCGCCTCGCTCTTGACGCAGCGGCCGCCGCTGGCCTGCTGCAGCGCGGCGATCAGGTAGCTGGCGAAGCGCTCCGGTTGGTTGTCGCTCTCGTCCAGCGAATACCAGCCCAGATCGGCCTTGCCGGCCGCCCATTGGGCGATCAGCGTGGTTTTTCCGTATCCCGCCGGGCAATTGACCAGTGTCAGGCGATAGTTGCCCGCGCTGGCCAGTTTGGCCAGCAGGCGATCGCGGATCACGGTATTTTGCAGCCGTACCGGGCGGCTCAGTTTTGATGGGATCAGCATAGTATTCCAGGGTATAAATCGCGGTTCCCGCCGGGATTGGAGTGGCGCTAATTATTTTATGGTTCGTAATTAATAGCTCCCCCTAACTTCTGCCAACCCTAAACGTATTGCAACAAGCTTCCGCATCGGCTTGGAGTTAAGTTGCTATCGATCACACTTTTTTACGTTTGGCGTCGGCGCGCGGCGATGCGGTTGCAGATCGCATTTCCGGCCATGCACAAAACTTCAGCAGTGCGAATACTTGTGCTAACGTCATGGCTAACGTTCTCAGTGCTCGCCGCACGCGTTGGCGGGCTTTTTTGCATCGTTGCAAGGGAGTCAAACAGTGCCTGAGATCACAATTCCAGCTACGCCCCAATCCTCCTCCCCAGCTAATCCCCAGGCGGGATGATGCCGTCAGGCTTTCTCACCGGCACGATAGCGGCAATTTGACCCACTTACTGGATAGAGAGTTTTCCTTATGTCACAGCCTACGCTCAAGAAGGATGCTTTTCTGGCGGCGCTTGCCCGTCAGTGGCAACGGTTCGGCCTCAGTTCCGCACAGCAGATGACGCAACATCAATGGTGGGAAGCCGTCAGTGCGGCGCTGGCCGAGCAGCTGGCCGCACAGCCGGCGCCGCGCAAAAGCGCCAAACCGCTGCGCCACGTGAACTACATCTCGATGGAGTTTCTGATCGGCCGGCTGACGGCGAACAACCTGATCAACCTGGGCTGGTACGACACCGTCGAGCAGGCGCTGGCGGAGCAGAACGTCAAGCTGGCGGATCTGCTGGAGCAGGAAACCGATCCGGCGCTGGGCAACGGCGGGCTGGGGCGGCTGGCGGCCTGTTTCCTTGACTCGATGGCGACGGTGGAGCAACCGGCCACCGGGTATGGGCTGAACTACCAGTACGGGCTGTTCCGCCAGTCGTTCCAGGGTGGGCAGCAGCAAGAGGCGCCGGATAACTGGCAGCGCGAGAGCTACCCGTGGTTCCGCCACAACGCCGCGCTGGCGGTGGACGTAGGCATCGGCGGCAAGCTGGAAAAGCAGGCCGACGGCCGCGAACTGTGGCGCCCGGCCTTCACCCTGCGCGGCGAAGCCTGGGATCTGCCGGTGCTGGGGTATCGCAACGGCGTGGCGCAGCCGCTGCGCCTGTGGCAGGCGACCCATCAGCACCCGTTCAACCTGAGCGATTTCAACGACGGCAAATTCCTGCAGGCGGAGAAGCAGGGCGTAGAAGCCGACAAGCTGACCAAGGTGCTCTACCCGAACGACAACCATCAGGCCGGCAAGCGCCTGCGCCTGATGCAGCAGTATTTCCAGTGCGCCTGCTCGGTGGCGGACATTTTGCGCAAGCACCATCAGGCCGGCCGCAAGATTGAAGAGCTGCCGAAGTACGAAGTGATCCAGCTGAACGACACCCACCCGACCATCGCCATTCCGGAAATGCTGCGCATTCTGCTGGACGAGCACCAGCTGGAGTGGGAGGCGGCCTGGGCGATCACCAGCAACACTTTCGCCTATACCAACCACACCCTGATGCCGGAAGCGCTGGAGTGCTGGGATGAAAAACTGGTGCGCAGCCTGCTGCCGCGCCATTTCTCCATCATCAAACAGATCAACGCCAGGTTCAAAAAGCGGGTGGATAAGCACTGGCCGGGCGACGAGGCGGTGTGGGCCAAACTGGCGGTTCACCACAACAAGCAGGTGCGCATGGCCAACCTGTGCGTGGTCAGCGGCTTTGCGGTCAACGGCGTGGCGCAGCTGCACTCGGATTTGGTGGTGAAGGATCTGTTCCCGGAATATCACCAGCTGTGGCCGAACAAATTCCATAACGTCACCAACGGCATCACGCCGCGCCGCTGGCTGAAACAGTGCAACCCGGCGCTGTCGGGCCTGATCGACGAGACGCTGAAGGTGGAATGGGCGAACGATCTCGACGCGTTGCGCGGGCTGGAAAAATTCGCCGACGACGCGGCGTTCCGCCAGCGTTATCAGCAGATCAAACGCGACAACAAGGTGGCGCTGGCCCATTACGTGCACGGCGTGATGGGGTTGACGCTCGACCCGGACGCGATTTTCGACGTGCAGATCAAGCGTCTGCACGAGTACAAACGCCAGCACCTGAACCTGCTGCACATCCTGTCGCTGTATCGCCAGCTGCGCGACAACCCGAATCTGGACATCGTGCCGCGCGTCTTCCTGTTCGGCGCCAAGGCGGCGCCGGGCTACTACCTGGCGAAGAACATCATCTACGCGATCAACCAGGCGGCCGAGAAGATCAATAACGATCCGCTGGTGAAAGATCGCCTGAAAGTGGCGTTCATTCCCGACTACCGCGTGTCGGTGGCCGAACTGATGATCCCGGCGGCGGATATCTCCGAGCAGATCTCCACCGCCGGCAAAGAGGCCTCCGGCACCGGCAATATGAAGCTGGCGCTGAACGGCGCGCTGACGGTCGGCACGCTGGACGGCGCCAACGTCGAAATCGCCGAGCAGGTGGGCGAAGACAATATCTTTATCTTCGGCAATACCGTGGAGCAGGTGAAGGCGATACTGGCGAAGGGCTACGATCCGCTCAGCTACCGCAAGAAAGACAAGCACCTGAAGGCGATTTTGGACGAGCTGGCGAGCGGCGCGTTCAGCCACGGCGACAAGCACGCGTTCGACATGATGCTGCACAGCCTGCTGGAGGGCGGCGATCCCTATCTGGTGTTGGCGGACTTCGCCTCGTATTGCCAGGCGCAAAGCCGGGTCGATGAACTGTACCGCGATCGGGACGAATGGACGCGGCGGACTATCCTTAACACCGCGCGCGTCGGCATGTTCAGCTCGGATCGTTCGATCCGCGATTACCAGCAGCGCATCTGGCAAGCCAAACGTTAAGGAGAACGAATGGATCGCAAGCGTATCGATCAGGCGGCGGCACAGGCGGGGATCGCCGCCGATTTCATCAATGCCCACGGCAAGCGGCAGGCGATTGAACCGGAGACCAAGCGCAAGCTGCTGGCGGCCATGAATTGGGCCGAAGCCGCGCAGGAAGGGGCGGCGTCGCCGTTACCGGCGGTCAAGGTGTTCTATCAGGGCGCGCCGTTGGCGTTGACCCCGGCGGGCGAAGGCGAGTACCTGTGGGCGCTGCAGCGTGAAGACGGCGAATGCCTGCAGGGGCGCGTCGGCGCGCGCAAGACCCTGACGCTGCCGGGCGATCTGCCGGCGGGCTATCACCAATTGACGCTGAGCCAGGGCGCGCGGCAGTGGTCATGCCGAGTGATCGTCGCGCCGAGGCGCTGCTTCGAGCCGAACGCCTTGCTGACCGGCAAGAAGCTGTGGGGCGCCTGCGTTCAGCTGTATACGCTGCGTTCCGATCGCAACTGGGGCATCGGCGATTTCGGCGATCTGCGCCTGATGGTGGAGCAGGTGGGGGAACGCGGCGGCGCTTTCGTTGGCCTCAATCCGATCCATGCGCTGTATCCGGCCAACCCGGAGAGCGCCAGCCCCTACAGCCCCTCGTCGCGCCGCTGGTTGAATCTGGCGTATATCGACGTCAACGCGGTGGAGGATTTCCAGCGCAGCGACGCGGCGCAGCGCTGGTGGCAGAAGCCGGCGACGCAGAAGCAGCTGGCCAAGGCGCGCGCCGCGGAGTGGGTGGATTACACCGCCGTGATGCAGCTGAAGCTGGCGGGGCTGAAGCTGGCGTTCCCGCTGTTTCAGGCGCGCAAGCCGAACGACGCGCAGCGTCAGGCGTTCGAATGGTTCGTGACTGAGGGCGGCGAAAGCCTGTATCAGCAGGCGGCGTTCGACGCGCTGCATGCCCACCTGGCGGCCAAAGACGCCAGCCAGTGGGGGTGGCCGGCCTGGCCCGAGCGTTATCGGCGTGGGCAGAGCGAAGCGGTGCGGCAGTTCTGCGATGAGCATCAGGACGCGGTCCGCTTTTACCTGTGGCTGCAGTGGCTGGCGGCCACGCAGTTCGCGCAGTGTTTCGAACAGAGCCGGCAGCAGCAGATGCCGATTGGCCTGTATCGCGATCTGGCGGTCGGGGTGGCGGAAGGCGGGGCGGAAACCTGGTGTGACCGCGAACTGTACTGCCTGAAAGCGTCGGTCGGCGCGCCGCCGGACATCCTGGGGCCGCTGGGGCAAAACTGGGGGTTGCCGCCGATGGATCCGCACGTGATGGCGGCGCGCGGTTATCAGCCGTTCATCGATCTTTTGCGCGCCAACATGACCAGCTGCGGCGCGCTGCGCATCGATCACGTCATGGCGCTGCTGCGGCTGTGGTGGATCCCGTATGGCGAAACCGCCGATCGCGGTGCCTACGTCAAATACCCGGTGGACGATCTGCTGGCGGTGCTGGCGCTGGAAAGCCAGCGCCACCGCTGCATGGTGATCGGCGAGGATCTCGGCACGGTGCCGGTGGAGATCGTCGGCAAGCTGCGCGACAGCGGCGTCTATTCCTACAAAGTGCTGTATTTCGAAAGCGACGGCGAACACCATTTCCGCGCGCCGCAGGCCTATCCGGTGCAGGCGATGGCGACCATCACCACCCACGATCTGCCGACGCTGCGCGGCTACTGGCAAAGCGACGATCTGACGCTCGGCAACCGGCTGGGCCTTTACCCGGATGCGGAGATCCTGCGGGCGCTGTTCGCCGATCGGGAACGCGCCAAGCAGGGGCTGCTGGACGGGTTGCATCGCTATGGTTGCGTGCCGCAGAAGGTGGGCAAGAAGGCGGCGCTGCTCGGCATGAGCCCGCTGCTCAACCGCGGGCTGCAGCGTTATGTCGCCGACAGCGCCAGCGCCCTGCTCGGCCTGCAGCCGGAAGACTGGCTGGACATGGCCGATCCGGTCAATATTCCCGGCACCAGCGATCAATACCCTAACTGGCGGCGCAAGCTGACCGAAACGCTGGAGGAGATGTTCGCCGATCCGCGGATAAACCGGTTGCTGAAGGATTTGGACAAACGGCGGCGCAAGGTGTCGGTGGGCTGAAAACGACAATGCCGGAACGGGTTTCCCCCTTCCGGCATTGTGTTATCCACCGCGGCGCGAGCGCCGGGGATCAGTAATAGGAGTGCTCGCCGCGCTGGTGCTCGGTCAAATCGCGCACGCCTTTCAGCTCCGGGAATTTCTGCAGCAGCTCTTTCTCGATGCCTTCTTTCAGCGTGACGTCGACCATCGAACAGCCGTTACAGCCGCCGCCGAACTGCAGGATCGCCATGTTGTCGTCGGTGATCTCCATCAGCGTCACGCGGCCGCCGTGGCCCGCCAGCTGTGGGTTGATCTGCGACTGCAGCACGTATTCCACGCGCTCCATCAGCGGCGCGTCGTCATCGACCTTGCGCATCTTGGCGTTTGGCGCTTTCAGCGTCAGCTGAGAACCCAGCTGGTCGGTCACGAAGTCGATTTCGGCGTCTTCCAGATACGGCGCGCTCAGCTCATCGACATAGGCGGACAGTTTGTCGAACTTCAGTTCGGTATCCGTCGCTTCTACCGCGTCCGGCGGGCAATAAGAGACACCGCATTCGGCCGTCGGCGTGCCCGGGTTGATCACGAATACGCGGATTTGGGTGCCTTCTTCTTGATTTGCCAGCAGTTTGGCAAAGTGTTCCTGTGCAGCATCTGTTATACGGATCATAGCATTAGCTCAATAGTTGACTTCTATAGTCGGTTATAATACGCCCATTGCCGTGGCACTACAACGTGCGGCAAACGCACCATATCTGCACCGAGGCGGCGCCTTGCCGCCGCAACAGCGCCGCGATTTCCGCGACGGTGCTGCCGGTGGTCACCACGTCATCCACCAGGGCGATATGCCGGCCGGCGACCGGCACCGTGCAGGTGAAAGCGCGCTGCAAATTGCGCCTGCGCGCTCCGGCGCTCAGCCGCTGTTGCAGGGCTGTCTTGCGCACCCGGCGCAAAGCGGCGGGCCGATAGGCGCAGCCCAGCCAGCGCGCCAGCGGCCGGGCCAGCAGATCGCTCTGGTTATAACCACGGCGCCAACAGCGTGATGTATGCAAGGGTACCGCTAAAATCAGGTCGGGTCTGTTCAGATTCTGCTCTCTGCGCGCCTGCTGCCACCGCAATAGCATCAGGCGTGCCAGCGTCGGTGCCAGCTCGGGCGCGCGGTGAAACTTGAACCTCTTTACCAGTTGGCTGAGGGGCGCAACGTAGTCGCCGACGAACACCAGCCGCTGCCAGGGCGGCGGCCGTTGCAGGCAGCGGCCGCAGGGCATTTGCGTTTCCCCGGCGGGCAATCCGCAGCGCGGGCAACACGGCGGGTGGGCCGGCAGATGGCGCAGGCAGCAGCTGCAGATGCCATGACGCATCAGACTCAACGGCTGTCGGCATAGCCAACAGCGGCTGCGGATTGATAGCATAGAGCCTCAGAGACGGATAAGCATGAAAGGACAATAACCAATGACAGCGCTGTACTGGCAAACAATAGGTGAGGGCGAACGCGATCTTGTGCTGCTGCACGGCTGGGGCTTGAACGCCGAAGTGTGGAGTTGCATTCAGGCGCGACTGGCGCCGCATTTTCGCCTGCACCTGGTCGATCTGCCGGGTTATGGCCGCAGCCAAGGGTTCGGCGCGTTGTCGCTGGCGCAGATGACGGAAATCGTGCTGGCGGCCGCCCCGCCGCAGGCCTGGTGGCTAGGCTGGTCGCTCGGCGGGCTGGTGGCCAGCCAGGCGGCGCTGATGCAGCCCGAGCGGGTCAAGGGGCTGATCACCGTAGCCTCCTCGCCGTGCTTTGCCGCCCGCGATGAGTGGACGGGGATCCGCCCGGACGTGCTGAGCGGTTTCCAGCATCAGCTGAGTCTGGATTTCCAGCGCACCGTCGAGCGTTTTCTGGCGTTGCAGACGCTGGGCACCGAGAGCGCGCGTCAGGATGCGCGCCAGCTGAAAGCGGTGGTGCTCAGCCAACCGACCCCGAGCGTCGAGGTGTTGAACGGCGGGCTGGAGATCCTGCGCACCGCCGATCTGCGCGTGCCGCTGGCGGCGTTGAATCTGCCGCTGCTGCGGATCTACGGCTATCTGGACGGGCTGGTGCCGCGCAAGGTCGCCGAGCTGCTCGATGCCGCCTGGCCGCATTCTGCGTCGCAGATCGTGGCCAAAGCCGCCCATGCGCCGTTTATCTCTCATCCCGATGAATTTGTGACGATGATCGAAGCGTTTATTGCAGCACATTGAATCCGGTGGGAAATCGCACGATAGGGCGCTAAAAAAAACGCCGCCGGGTGGATAAAAGACAAAGCTGTTCGATACTTAGTGAGTCAATGCGTTGGCTGCAAAATGAAAAGACCGCGTGCGGCGCTTTTCATTTTGGCGTTTCGTCTCTGGGAAACAGGCCCCGTCAGGGAAAGCAACGAGGCCTGAGGATGTCGCGGCAGCCTGCGGTACTACGCATGGATTCTTGACGGCTTTCATAACAGATAAATTATCCATTGAGAGGTTAGTGTCATGAAATCATTGAAGATGATTATTGCAGCGGCAGTGCTGGGTTCGGTGTCTTTCGGCTCCATGGCGGCAACCCTGCTGACCAAGGAAGATCTGGATAAGAACCCGGGTAAATACGAGAAGATCGGCACCGTCACCACGACGGCGGAAACCACGTCACCGATGGATGCCAAGGAAGAGCTGTCCAAACTGGCTGACGAAAAGGGCGGTCAATACTACGTGATCCTGGCAGGCCGCGAACACGGTAAATTCAGCGCCATCGCCGAAGTTTACAAAGACAAGCAATAAGCCTTGAACGGCAAAGGGGCGCCCGTCATGGCGCCCCTGATCGTCAGGCCTTCAGCCGGTAGAACACCGTGCTGCACCCCTGCCCCTGCGGGCAGCTTTTGCAACTGCCGCTCAGACAGGCGCCGTCATCCTGTTCGATGCGTTCCACTTTTCCCATCGCCGTCAATCGATCCAGCATCGCCTGCACCAGCGGCAGCGGCGTCGCCAGCGAGTGGCTGAGCTGCTGCGCCTGGGCGCTGCCGCGCAGCGCCAGCGCATCGCGCACCTGCAGCAGCCCGGCCATCAGTGACAGCTCCCTTTGGCGCTCTGGCAACAGGCCGCCGGCGTGGCGTTGCCCAGGCGCACCGTGACGCGGCTGCGCGCCCGGCGCAGGCCGAACAGCACCAGCAGATTCACCAGCACCACCGCCAGGATCGCCGTCAGGCTGTACTGCGGGTGTTGATTGAAGGTGGCCGCCTGATAGAACAGCGTCGCCAGCGAGTAGGCCACGTTCAGCCCCCACAGAATAGAGAAGGTCATCCAGCCGCGGCTCGATTCACGGGCGATGGCGCCCATCACCGAGACGCAAGGCACATACAGCAGCACGAAGATCAGATAGCTGTAGGCGGAGATGCCGGAGCCGAATTTGCTGCTCATCACGCCCATCGAGCCGACGCCCATCTCGCCGTCGCCCTTGCTGGCTTCGATCGGGTTGGAGAGCACGCTCAGGCTGAAGGTATTTTTCAGGCCGTCCCAGGTTTCGTGCAGCGCGCCGCCCAGTTCATCGAGCAGGTTGAAGTTGGCGGCGTCGAACGCTTCTTTGTTGATGCGCTCGGCGGTGTACAGCGTATTCAGCGTGCCGACCACCACTTCTTTCGCCATCGCGCCGGTCACCAGCCCGACGGTGGCCTGCCAGTTATCGCTGTGGACGCCCATCGGCTGCAGCAGCGGCGTCAGCACCCTGGAAACCGAGGCCAGCGCGGAGTCGTTGATGTTGTCGACCGTCTTGCCGCTGAACGAGAAGCTGTTCAGGCCGCCGATGAATATGCTGGCCACCACGATCACCTTACCGGCGCGCAGCACGAAGCCTTTCAGCCGCTGCCAGGTTTGCAGCAGCAGGCTTTTCAGGTGCGGCACGTGGTAGACCGGCAGCTCCATCACGAACGGCGAGGCTTCGCCGCGCATGAGGGTGTATTTGAGCACCAGGCCGGTAAGGATCGCCACCGCAATGCCGAGCATGTACAGCGAGAACACCACCCCGGCGCCGTCCTGGCCGAAGAAGGCGGCGGCGAACACCGCGAAGATCGCCAGACGGGCGCCGCAGGACATGAACGGCGCCATCATGATGGTGATCAGGCGCTCGCGCTGGGCATCCAGCGTCCGGGCGCCCATGATGGACGGCACATTGCAGCCGAAGCCGACGATCAGCGGCACGAAGGATTTGCCCGGCAGCCCGAGTGCCTGCATCAGGCGATCCATCACGAACGCCGCGCGCGCCATGTAGCCGGAATCCTCCAGGAACGACAGAAACAGGTACATCATGCCGATCTGCGGCACCAGCGGCAGCACGGTATTGATGCCGCCGCCGACGCCCTGCGCCAGGAAAACGGTCAGCCAGTCGGGGAAGTGCAGGGTGTAGCCGAGCCACTGAATGCCCTGAATGAAGATCGCCGCCGAGCCGATATCGAAGATCGGCTGCAGCGCACCGCCGATGTTGATCGCCAGCAGGAACATCAGGTACATCACCAGCAGGAAGATCGGCACGCCCAGCCAGCGGTTGAGGATCACTTTATCCAGCAGTTCGGTCAGACGGTTGGGCATCGCCTGCTGCGAGTTGCTGACCGCATCGCACAGGGCGGCGATGGACTGGTAGCGCGCGTCGGCGATCACCAGCGCCGGGTCTTCCTGCTGCTGCTGTTGCAACGCCTGGGCAGCCGCAGGCAACAGCGCGACGGCGGGGCCGGCCAGCCGGTGGCTGTAGATGTCGCCTTCCAGCATTTGCAATGCCAGCCAGCGGCGCTGCACCGCCGGCAGCGTTTGCGGCATGGCGTCGCTCAGCGTGGCGACCGCTTTCAGCAACAGCGGTGGGTAGTTCACCAGCGCCTGCTGTTCGTTGATGTGATGATTGTCGATCATCTGTTTCAGCACGCCGATGCCGTCGGCGCGGGTGGAGATCATCGGCACTACCGGGCAGCCGAGGCGCGCCGACAGCGCGGCGACGTCGATATCGATATGCTGACTTTTGGCGATGTCGAGCATGTTCAGCGCCACGATGCAGGGAATGCCCAGCTCTAGCAGCTGCAGCGTCAGGTAGAGGTTGCGCTCCAGGTTGGAGGCGTCGACCACGTTGATCAGCAGATCGGCGTCGCCGCTCAAAATGTAGTGGCAGGCGATCTGCTCGTCGAGCGAGGTTTGCTCTGAAATGGTGGTCAGGGAGTAGGTGCCGGGCAAATCGACCAGCCGCACGTCGGACTGCGGGGTGGTGAAATGGCCTTCTTTGCGTTCGACCGTCACGCCCGCCCAGTTGCCGACCCGTTGGCGTGCGCCGGTCAGCTGGTTGAACAGCGTGGTTTTGCCGGAGTTCGGGTTACCGATTAAGCCGATGGTGAGTTTTTTCATAGTTCAGCGTGTCGTCTTCAAGGAGAACAGCGCCGGCGCAAAGGCGCGTCGGCAAACGGAGAGCGCGTCGGCTCAGGGCTGGCCGTCGAGCTGCAGCAGCGCCAGATCCTTCCTGCGCAGCACCAGGCTGACGCGGCGAGTTTTAATTTCTATCGGATCGCCCAGCGGTGCGACGCGCACCACGTCGAACGAAGAGCCGGGCAGCATGCCGAGCGATAACAGTTTCTGGCGGTAGGCCGGCGCAATTTCACCGGAAAAGCCGACAATCTTATACGTGCGTTTAGGTTGGAGCTGCATGTGATTAACCTTCCGGGTGCCGATGAGCATCGGGCTGATGATAATTGGACGTTGCCGGCGAAAATGCCACGCCGTCGGCGGTATTCATCCATAAGGTCATGCAATAAAGTGAGCGCAAATAATAGTAATTATCATTATCGCGTTCAATACAAAAAGTAAGGGTATTGTAACCAATTATTATGGCGTCGACAGTTTTTGATGGCGTTGTCTTGATTAACGACGTTTTACCACCGGTTGCGCTGGGGAACAAATGAGAATGGCGAGTTAAATCAGTTACGTATTTGTAGCCGAGTTTTCTTGTTTGCAAATATAGATGGTTTTTTCCCTTTATTTATTTCCACCGAAAGGCAATTCGATAACATTATTCCGCCATAATGCGAGCGGTAACCATTTGTGTTTCTCTCACAATTCGCGAGATGAAAAATGCGTGTTAACGAAGTTGTTAATAAATGGCTGCAGAAGGGATTGTTGTTGCCTGAATAATGGGAGGGTGGTCACGCAGGCGTGGGAAATAAAAAGATGACGGTTTATTGAGGCGGGTCAAGAAATGCCGCAAGTTTTATTCATCAGAAAGGGGCGGAGCAGGCTCCGCCCCCTGTTGGATCTGACTTAGCGTTTCTTGCCGAATGCCGCCGCCAGCGCGTCGCCCATGGCGCTGTTGCCGGCCGGTGCCGCGTTGCGCGGTTTGGCCTTGTTGCCGCCCGCCGAACGGTTGGCGTGGTCGCGCGTCTGTGCAGGCGCGTTGCCGCCGCGGCGCGGTGAACCTTCGCCCGGCTGCTCATCCAGGCGCATGCTCAGCGCGATGCGTTTACGCTGCAGATCGACTTCCATCACCTTCACTTTGACGATGTCGCCGGCCTTCACCACGGTGTGCGGATCTTCAACGAACTTGTCCGCCAGCGAGGAGATGTGCACCAGGCCATCCTGATGCACGCCGATATCCACGAAGGCGCCGAAGTTGGTGACGTTGGTCACCGAGCCTTCCAGGATCATGCCCACCTGCAGATCGTTGAGGGTTTCCACCCCTTCGGCGAAGGTGGCGGTTTTGAACTCCGGACGTGGATCGCGGCCCGGCTTCTCCAGCTCTTTCAGGATGTCGGTGACCGTCGGCACGCCGAACTTGTCGTCGGTGAAATCGACCGCTTTCAGGCTGCGCACCGCCGAGGCGTTGCCCATCAGGTCCTGCAGCGCCTGCTCGGTGGCGGCCAGGATGCGCTGCACCACCGGGTAGGCTTCCGGGTGAACGGTGGAAGCATCCAGCGGGTTGTCGCCGTGGTTGATGCGCAGGAAGCCGGCGCACTGTTCGAAGGCCTTCGGCCCCAGGCGGCTGACTTTCAGCAGTTGCTCACGGTTGCTGAAGCGGCCGTTCTCGTCGCGCCAGTTGACGATGTTCTGCGCCATCATGCGCGTCAGGCCGGCCACGCGGGTCAGCAACGGCACCGACGCGGTGTTCAGATCGACGCCGACGGCGTTCACGCAGTCTTCCACCACCGAGTCCAGCTTCTTCGCCAGCTGGCTCTGGCTGACGTCGTGTTGATACTGGCCGACGCCGATGGATTTCGGGTCGATTTTCACCAGCTCCGCCAGCGGATCCTGCAGACGACGGGCGATGGACACCGCGCCGCGCAGCGACACGTCGAGATCCGGGAACTCCTGCGCCGCCAGTTCTGACGCGGAATACACCGACGCGCCCGCTTCGCTGACGATCACTTTCTGCGCCCGGACCTCGCCGAACTGCTTTTGCAGGTCGAGATAGAAACGCTCGGTTTCACGCGAAGCGGTGCCGTTGCCGATGGCCACCAGCTCCACGTTGTGTTTGATGCACAGCGCCGCGACGATGGCGGCGGCTTTGGCCGCTTGCCCGGTGTGCGGGTAGACGGTGTCGGTGGCGACCAGCTTGCCGGTCGCGTCGACCACGGCGACTTTCACCCCGGTGCGCAGGCCCGGATCGAGGCCCATGGTGGCGCGCATGCCGGCCGGCGCGGCCATCAGCAGATCATGCATGTTGCGGGCGAAAACGTTGATCGCTTCATCTTCCGCGCGCTCGCGCACCGTGCCCATCAGCTCGGTTTCCAGGTGCAGCAGCACCTTGATGCGCCAGGTCCAGTTGACCACCGCCTTGCGCCAGGCGTCGGCCGGGGCGTTGTTCAGGCGCAGGTTGAGGTGATTGATGATGATCAGCTCCGCCTGGCTTTCGCGCGGCGCTTCCTCAAACTGCGGATCGGCGTTCAGCGCCAGCTGCAGCACACCTTCGTTGCGGCCGCGGAACATCGCCAGCGCGCGGTGCGAAGGCACCTGGGAAATCGGTTCGTGGTGATCGAAATAGTCGCGGAACTTGGCGCCTTCTTCTTCCTTGCCCTCGACCACTTTGGACACCAGATGGGCGTTTTTCCACAGGTAGTCGCGCACCTTGGCCAGCAGCGAGGCATCTTCGGCGAAGCGCTCCATCAGGATATAGCGCGCGCCGTCGAGGGCGGCTTTGACGTCCGCCACGCCCTTGTCGGCGTCGACGTAACGTTCAGCCAGCTGTTCCGGCTGCTGTTGCGGATCCTGCCACAGTGCGTCCGCCAGCGGTTCCAGACCGGCCTCGATGGCGATCTGGCCGCGGGTGCGGCGCTTCGGTTTGTACGGCAGATAGAGGTCTTCGAGTTCGGTCTTGCTCAGCGTGGCGTTGATCGCCCCCGCCAGTTGTTCGGTCAGTTTGCCCTGTTCATCGATCGACTTCAGGATGGTCTGACGACGATCTTCCAGTTCACGCAGATAACCCAGGCGGGTTTCCAGCTGGCGCAGTTGGGTGTCGTCCAGGCCCCCGGTGACTTCCTTACGATAGCGTGCAATAAAGGGCACGGTATTACCTTCATCCAGCAGACGGATGGCGGAGTCGACTTGCTCCGGCCGGGCCTGCAGTTCTGTTGCAATAATGCGGCTCAGTGGGTCATTCATAGGTCTGGTATCTGTATTGAGAACGGTGAATAAACAGGGGACAGTTATACGGATTGATCGGGGAAAATGCCAGTGGAGCGGGCCGCCGCCGCGCGGCCGCCGCGTGGAGAACTGCGCAGGCGGCGGCGTTAGCGGCGGTTCGGAAAAAGCTGAAAGCTTACTTCGGGTAGTCTATCTCGTTAACGTACCACTGCGCCTCGCCCAGCGGCGTATTGACGGTGGCGACGTCGCCGACCTCTTTTTTCAGCAGGGCGCGCGCCATCGGCGCGTCGATGGAGATGTAATCCTTGCGGCCGAAGATCTCGTCGTAACCGACGATGCGAAAGCGTTTGGTCTCGCCGTCGTCGTTCTCCACCTCCACCCAGGCGCCGAAGAACACCTTGCCTTCCTGCTGCGGAGAGTAATCGACGATCTTCAGCTGCTCCAGGCATTTGGTCAGATAGCGGACGCGGCGGTCGATCTCGCGCAGCCGCTTCTTGTTGTACTGGTAGTCGGCGTTTTCGCTTCTGTCGCCCAGGCTGGCGGCCCAGGTCACTTTCTTGGTCACCTCGGGGCGTTCTTCGCGCCAGAGGTAATCCAGCTCTTGCTTGAGCTTGTCATACCCTTCACGGGTTATCAGTTGAGTTCTCATGGTGATTTATCTTTATGGGGCCACCGCCACAGTGTACGTGAATGCGGGGGGCTTTAGAAATGGCGCGCGGGCCTGCGCGTTGCCGCACGGTTGTTATTCAGTTTGCGCAGCTTTTAACAATCGGGAGTATGCTTAGCGATAGCGGAAAAGGAATGTGACGAAAGGAGGATATCTGGCGAGAGAGACAAGGAATTTTGGCGCACAACCCAACACATTGAAGGTATTACCGCATGGAATTTAAAGATTACTACGCAACGATGGGCGTTGAGCCCAACGCCGATCTGAAAACCATCAAAACGGCCTACCGCCGGCTGGCGCGTAAATATCACCCTGACGTGAGCACCGAAGAAGACGCCGAGAGCAAATTCAAGGAGCTGGCCGAAGCCTATGAGGTGCTGAAGGACGAAGAGCGCCGCGCCGAGTACGATCAGGTCCGGCTGCACCGCAACGATCCGAACTTTGGCCGCCAGGCGCGCGGCGATCGCGGCGGCTATCAGCAGAGCGCTTCATGGCACGGCGGCGGCGCCGACGCGCAAGACTTCTCCGATTTCTTCGAAAGCATGTTCGGCGGGCGTGCGGCGGGCGGGCATCGCTCCGCTTCGCACTCGCACGGCGGGCATGGCTTCCGCGGCCAGGATCTGGAGATGGAGGTGCCGCTGTTCCTCGAGGAAACGCTGCATGGCCAAAGCCGCGAGATCTCCTACAAGCTGCCGGTGTACGACGAGCTGGGGCGGCAGGTGAGCGAAGCCAGCAAAACGCTGAACGTGAAAATCCCGGCCGGGGTGGGCGACGGCGAGCGCATTCGCCTCAAGGGGCAGGGCGTGGCCGGCGTGGGCGGCGGCCAGAACGGCGATCTGTATCTGGTCATCCGCCTCGCGCCGCACCCGCTGTTCGAGATTGACGGCCACAACCTGAGCATCGTGGCACCTCTCGCCCCTTGGGAGGCGGCGCTCGGCGCCAGCATTGAGGTGCCGACGCTGACCGGAAAAATCGCGTTGACCGTGCCGGCCGGCAGCCAGAGCGGCAAACGGCTGCGGGTCAAGGGCAAGGGGCTGGCGGGCAAGAAAGAGCCCGGTGACCTGTATGTCATTCTCAAGGTGGTGATGCCGCCGAAGCCGAACGAGAAGGCCAGCGCCCTGTGGCGAGAACTGGCTGAACAGGCGGCGTTCAACCCGCGCGCGGAATGGGAGTAAAGCACATGATGAAGAAAGAGATCACTTTCACCGTGGTGGAACTGTGCCAACGGGTGGAGATTTCAGAGGATGAGCTGGTCGAGATCGTTGGCCTGGGCGTGATCGTGCCGCTGGAGCCGGCGCAGCCGAGCTGGGAGTTCGACTACCCGGCGCTGAGCCATCTGCAGCGTGCGCGCAGGCTGCGGGCCGAGCTGGATCTGGATTGGCCGGGGATCGCCATGGCGCTGACGTTGCTCGATCGGGTTGAGGCGCTGCAGCAAGAGAACCGGCAGCTGCGCCGGCAGCTGGCGCGTTTCCTGCAGACTTCCTGACTCGCCGTCAAAACGCCACCGTGCGGTTTGCCGGTGGCGAAATTGCGTAAAATTGGGCCGCGGCCCCACATTGCGCTGATAAAGGGCGATATTTTGACGAACCCCCGTCGACATTCACTGAAAATTGTTGATAAATGGGGAAAAGAATAAGCTTTGTAACAATTTCGTCTAGAATACATACCATTAAACGCTGTCTCAAATGGCAAGGTTTTCTAACAATATTCGAGTCAGGCAATAAAGCCTTTGGGAGTAATACCATGCAAGAGAATCATAAGATCCTGGTTGTCGATGATGACATGCGCCTGCGCGCACTTTTGGAACGTTATTTAACCGAGCAGGGCTTCCAGGTTCGCAGCGTTGCCAACGCTGAGCAAATGGATCGCTTGCTGACCCGTGAATCCTTCCATTTGATGGTGCTCGATCTGATGTTGCCGGGCGAAGACGGCCTGTCCATCTGCCGCCGCCTGCGCAGCCAGAGCAACCCGATGCCGATCATTATGGTCACCGCCAAAGGTGAAGAGGTTGATCGCATCGTCGGGCTGGAAATCGGCGCCGACGACTACATTCCTAAACCGTTTAACCCGCGTGAGCTGTTGGCTCGCATTCGTGCAGTGCTGCGCCGCCAGGCTAACGAACTGCCGGGCGCGCCTTCGCAGGAAGAAGCGGTGATCGCGTTCGGCAAATTCAAACTGAACCTCGGCACCCGCGAGATGTTCCGCGAAGACGAACCGATGCCGTTGACCAGCGGCGAGTTCGCGGTACTGAAGGCGCTGGTCAGCCACCCGCGTGAACCGCTGTCGCGCGATAAGCTGATGAACCTGGCGCGTGGCCGCGAATACAGCGCCATGGAGCGCTCCATCGACGTGCAGATCTCTCGCCTGCGCCGCATGGTGGAAGAAGATCCGGCGCATCCGCGTTATATCCAGACCGTTTGGGGTCTCGGCTACGTGTTCGTCCCGGACGGCAGCAAGGCATGAGGCGATTGCGCTTTTCACCGCGTAGCTCGTTTGCCCGAACCCTGTTGTTGATCGTCACCCTGCTGTTCGTCAGCCTGGTGACGACCTATCTGGTGGTGCTGAACTTCGCCATCCTGCCCAGCCTGCAGCAGTTCAACAAGGTATTGGCCTACGAAGTGCGTATGCTGATGACCGATCGGCTGCAGCTGGAGGACGGCACGCTGCTGGAAGTGCCGCCGGCGTTCCGCCGCGAGATCTACCGCGAACTGGGCATCTCTCTCTACACCAACTCGGCGGCGGAGGAGAGCGGCCTGCGCTGGGCGCAGCACTACCAGTTCCTCAGCCAGCAGATGGCGCAGCAGCTCGGCGGGCCGACCGATGTGCGGGTGGAGGTGAACAAGAACTCCCCGGTGGTGTGGCTGAAAACCTGGCTGCAGCCCGATATCTGGGTGCGCGTGCCGCTGACGGAAATCCACCAGGGCGACTTCTCTCCGCTGTTCCGCTATACGTTGGCGATCATGCTGCTGGCGATCGGCGGCGCCTGGCTGTTTATCCGCATTCAAAACCGCCCGCTGGTGGAGCTGGAACATGCGGCGCTGCAGGTGGGCAAGGGGATTATTCCGCCGCCGCTGCGCGAGTATGGCGCTTCCGAAGTGCGATCGGTGACTCGCGCATTCAATCAGATGGCGTCGGGCGTCAAGCAGCTGGCGGATGACCGCACCTTGCTGATGGCCGGGGTCAGCCACGATCTGCGCACGCCGTTGACGCGTATCCGGCTGGCGACGGAGATGATGAGCGCCGAAGACGGCTATCTGGCCGAGTCGATCAATAAAGACATCGAAGAGTGCAACGCCATCATCGAGCAGTTCATCGATTATCTGCGCACCGGGCAGGAGATGCCGACCGAAAGCAGCGATCTGAACGCCATTTTGGGCGAGGTGGTCGCGGCGGAAAGCGGCTATGAGCGGGTGATTGAAACCGCGCTGTCGCCGGGTGAGCTGATGATGAACGTGCACCCGCTGTCGATTAAGAGGGCTGCGGTGAACATGGTGGTGAACGCGGCGCGTTACGGCAACGGCTGGATCAAGGTCAGCAGCGGCCGCGAGCTGCAGCGCGGCTGGTTCCAGGTGGAAGACGACGGCCCGGGCATCAAGCCGGAAGAGTTGAAGCACCTGCTGCAGCCGTTCGTCCGCGGTGACAGCGCGCGCAGCACCAGCGGCACCGGTCTGGGGCTGGCGATCGTGCAGCGTATTATCGATGCGCACGACGGTGAGTTGGAAATCGGCACCAGCGAACGCGGCGGGCTCTTGATCCGCGCGTATATTCCGTTGCCGATGGAGAAAAAAGAGTCGGCCAACGGCCATCAAACCGCCAGGGAAAACGCCTGACGCGCTTGGCGCGGGCCGCGTCGTTGCGGCCCCGTCAGGACTTCCTGCTCATCACGTAGTATTCCGCCGCATCCTCATGCAACCGACGGCCGGTCGGCGCCTGCCACGGATCGATTAACTCGATGCCGCAGTGGAGGAAGTCTTTGGTGTTGCGGGTGGCCAGGGCGGCGCCGTAATGCAGGCAGGTGGCGGCGATTTGGGCATCCGGCACGCTCATCGCTTTACCCAGAAGCCGATTCCTTGCCGTCAATTCCGCGTATTGCATCGCGCACAGCCCATCAAACGGCAATATCTGCCCCTCGAACTTCAATTCAAGAGCGTCCGCCAATTTGAGCTTGAGATCCCGCTGGCGCTTGCCGTCAGGCATGAAGGCGACGCCGCTGAACAGTTCGGCCAGGACAATGGCGCTCAGATAGAGATCGTCATTGTCCTTTTCATTTAGCCAGTTAATGACGTTGTAGTACGGGCTGGGGCGCAGCGTTTCTGAAATGACGTTGGTGTCGAGAATGATCATGCGTTGTCATCTTCATCATCAAAGGTGACGATGCGTGGTGGCACGGCGTCACGCGGTGGGATCTCCAGCTCGACGCCGCCAAATTCGGCGAAGTGCTGATGCATCCAGGTACCCAATCCATAGCGCGGCGGCTTTTTCACCAGCGCCTGTTTCAGGATCATGCGCGCTTCCTCTTCCATGGAATGGCCGTTTTTCGCCGCTGAAATACGCAGCAGCTCTTTGATTTCGTCGTCCAGATTTCTGACGGTGATAGTAGCCATTGAAACCTCCTTTGCTATCAATGATTGCATTGACTTATTTTCTCGCCTTGCTGGTTAAAAAGCAATCGCTGAAAATAAAAAAAGGCGCGGGATCCGCGCCTTAGCTGAAGAGGTAACGCTACCGAATTACAGCTTAGGGCCGGCGCTGACCAGCGCGGCGCCCGCAGGCGTGTCGGTGTATTTGTCGAAGTTGGTGATGAAGCGCTCGGCCAGATCCTGCGCTTTTTCCTGCCACTGCTCGAGGCTGGCGTAGGTATTGCGCGGATCGAGGATCTCCGGGTTCACGCCCGGCAGCGCGGTCGGCATCGCCAGATCGAAGATCGGCAGGGTGACGGTTTCCGCCTTGTCGATTTCACCGCTCAGGATGGCGTCGATGATGCCGCGCGTATCTTTGATCGAGATGCGCTTGCCGGTACCGTTCCAGCCGGTGTTGACCAGGTAAGCCTGGGCGCCGGCGGCCTGCATGCGTTTCACCAGCACTTCGGCGTACTGCGTCGGGTGCAGCGACAGGAACGCGGCGCCGAAGCAGGCGGAGAAGGTTGGCGTCGGTTCGGTGACGCCGCGCTCGGTGCCGGCCAGTTTGGCGGTGAAGCCGGACAGGAAGTGGTACTGAGTCTGGTTGGCGGTCAGGCGCGATACCGGCGGCAGCACGCCGAAAGCGTCGGCGGTCAGGAAGATCACCTTGGTGGCGTGACCCGCCTTGGACACCGGCTTGACGATGTTCTGGATATGGTAGATCGGGTAAGAAACGCGGGTGTTCTCGGTTTTCGAACCGTCGTTGAAGTCGATGCTGCCGTCGGCCAGCACGGTGACGTTTTCCAGCAGCGCGTCGCGTTTGATGGCGTGGTAGATGTCCGGCTCGGCTTCTTCAGACAGCTTGATGGTCTTGGCGTAGCAGCCGCCTTCGAAGTTGAACACGCCGTCGTCGTCCCAGCCGTGCTCGTCATCGCCGATCAGCTGACGCTTAGGATCGGTGGAGAGGGTGGTTTTGCCGGTGCCGGACAGGCCGAAGAACACCGCCACGTCGCCTTTCTCGCCCACGTTGGCCGAGCAGTGCATTGAGGCGATGCCTTTCAGCGGCAGCAGGTAGTTCATCATCGAGAACATGCCTTTCTTCATTTCGCCGCCGTACCAGGTGCCGCCGATCAGCTGCATGCGCTCGGTCAGGTTGAAGGCGACGAAGTTCTCCGAGTTCAAGCCTTGCTGCTGCCAGTTCGGGTTGGTGCATTTGGCGCCGTTCATCACCACGAAGTCCGGCTCGAAGTCAGCCAGCTCTTCGTCGCTCGGGCGGATGAACATGTTTTTCACGAAGTGCGCCTGCCAGGCCACCTCGGTGATGAAGCGCACTTTCAGGCGCGAGTCGGCGTTGGCGCCGCAGAAGGTATCCACCACGAACAGGCGCTTGCCGGAAAGCTGTTCGGTGACCAGGTGTTTCAGATCGGCCCACACTTCCGGGCTGAGGGGTTTGTTGTCGTTTTTGCCTTTGCCCTGATCGGCCCACCACACGGTATCGCGGGTGATGTCGTCGCGGACGATGTATTTGTCTTTCGGCGAGCGGCCGGTGAAGATGCCGGTATCGACGGAGACGGCACCCAGCTTGGTGACTACCCCACGCTCAAAACCTTCCAGAGATGGGTCTGTTTCTTCCTTAAACAGCAGTTCATAGCTCGGGTTGTGAACGATTTCGCTAACGTCGTGAATGCCGTAAGCGGCCAGATCCTGAGGGGTTATACCTTTAACGCGCATGTTACTACTCCTTGGTCACAGAATTTCTGGCGGCAATTGTAGGGATCTAACGGTGCGTAACAGCGATGGGTATCAAATATTTAACGTTTTAGGCGGTATTTCGTTACGATCTGAGAGATAGCACACGGAAAAAAGCAAACGTGCAAACGGCGGGCGTTGGCGGGCGCCGGGCGCGCCCGCCGAAGGGGGTATAACTTAGTGCAACCTGTCGCTTTCGCCGGTATTACCCGCATACAAGGCGGCAACATCAACCGGGTCAAAGACATAGTGGCTGCCACAGTAGTCGCAGTGCATGTCGATATTGCCGTCCTGCTCCAGCATGTCCGCCACTTCATCGGTCGGCAGGGTCAGCAGTGCGTCGGCGCAACGCTGGCGTGAACAGGTGCAACGGAACTGCACGTCCTGCGGTTCGTACAGGGTGACTTCTTCCTGGTGATACAGGCGGTACAGCACTTCGTTGGCCGGCAGGCCGAACAGCTCTTCGCTTTTTACCGTGTTGGTCAGTTGCACCAGATGATCGAAATCATCGAGGTTGCCGTCCTGCGCCGGCAGCACCTGCAGCAGCATACCGGCCGCTGCGGCGTGGCCTTCCGCTTCGCCGGTGCGGATGAACAGGCGGGTTGGCAGCTGTTCGGACTGGCGGAAGTAGGCTTCCAGGCACTCGGCCAGGGTTTCACCTTCCAGGCCGACCACGCCCTGATAGCGCTCGCCTTCCGTCGGGGAAATGGTGATGACCATGACGCCGTTGCCGATCATCTGATGCAGGGTGCTGTCGTCGGCGATAGGCGCCTGGGTGCGCGCAACGCCGCGCATCTCCTGGCGGTTGTTGCCGTTGATCACCGCCAGCTTCAGCGGGCCGTCGCCCTGCAGCTGCACGGTGATGTCGCCGTCGAACTTCAGGGTCGCGGTCAGCAGACTGGTGGCGACCAGCAGCTCGCCCAGCAGCTTTTGCACCGGCGCCGGGTAGTCGTGATTATTCAGGATCTGCTGATAGGTTTCGCTGACGGTAACCAGCTCGCCGCGCACCGCGTAGTTTTCAAACAGGTAACGGTGCAATTGGTCATGGTTGGACATAATCTTCTCTCATTGCGGTGAGGGGTTATTCCGGCTCACCAAATTTAAATTTCATCAGGTCGCGCCGCTCCTTTTTGTCCGGACGGCGGTCCGGATGCGGCATGGTCAACGCGTTCATCTTGCGCGCCAGCGCCATTTTTTCGCGGTTGGCGATGCTGGCTTCGGTTTCCTGATACATTTGCTGCGCCTCGCCGGCGCCGCGGCGTTGGCTGCTCAGCGCCAGCACGATCACGGTTCGTTCTTCGTTGCCCTGCCGCAGCTTGAGCTCGGCGTTGAGTTCGACAATCTTGCTCGGCTTGCCGCGCTGGCCGTTGTAATGCACCTTGCCGCCGTCGATCATTTCGCGCGCCAGCGCGCGGGTCTTGTAGAAGCGTGCGGCCCACAGCCACTTGTCCAGCCGGACCGCGTCGTCGCGCGTCGCTTTTTCCTTCATGCTTCCCCCTTGGCCAGCGCCGGTATCAGCAGGCGATAGTCGCGCATCGACGGATGGCGCTGGAAGCTTTTTTCCGCCGTGCTGGAGTCCGGGTTTTGCACGCCCAGGCAGTAACGAATGCCGAAAGCGCGCGCCGCGTCGAGGATCGGCTCGCCGTCGTCGACGAACAGCGTGCGCTGCGGATTGAATCCGGTGTGCTGCTGCACCGCCTGCCACAGACGCTGATCTTCTTTCGGATAACCAAATGTGTGGGTGGAAAACAATAAATCAAGGTGCCGATCGAGGCCGGTATGTTCGATTTTCACCGCCAGGCTGTGCGGATGCGCATTGGTCAGCAAAATGGTTTGCAGGCCGGCGTCGCGCAGTGCCTGTAAAAACGGCTCGGTGTCTTCGCGTAGCCGGGCGCGGCTGCCCACTTCGCTGGTCATGCGGTAGATATCCAGATCCAACCGCTCGCTCCAGTAATCGAAGCAATACCAGTTCATGGTGTGCTGCACCGCCTGATATTCCCGCTCAATGATATTGCGGGCTTCGTCGAACGGAATGGCGCGCCTTTCGCTCAGCGCCTGCGGCACCAGGCTGAGCCAAAAGTGGCTGTCGAACTCAAGATCCAGCAAGGTGCCGTCCATATCCAGCAGCACGGTATCGATCTGCGGCCAATCAAACTCGGGAACCATAAAAACTCCACGGGCGGACCGACGGGCGGTCCGCAGATGAGAATAATAGCGTTAGCGTAGCATAAGCAGATGACAGGGCGGAGGCCCCGACGCCAGGTTCAGGCCATCGGCCGCATCGACATCGGATTGAGCTGCGGATTGAAGCAGCTGTCGTAGTAACGCTGGATATCGGCGACGCGGTGCTGATTGATGCGCCGACGCTGCACCAGCCGCCAGGCGTTATAGCCCAGGCTGATGACTACCGCCAGCAACAGCAGGCTGGTACCGAGGTAGCGCCACAGGGTGATCATGTCCGGTTCGCTGTGCAGCGCCACGTGGCGGGTGCCGTTGGCGTCGACGCTGAGGCTGGTGATCACCCCCTGCGCATGGAACGGGGTATGCAGCAGCAGGGTGGAAAGGCGCTGCAGCTCATTCCACTGGTCGAGGGCGTTGTATTCGCTCTGCGGCGCCGAGGATTGCGGATGGCTGACCAGCTGGCGGCCTTCGTCGCTGCGGATCAGGAAACCGCCCGGCGGCGGGCTGTTGAGCGCCGCGGCGGCCAGACGCGTTTCATTGAAGATGAACGACGACGTGGCCACTTTGGTCAGGCTGTCCAGCGATTCGGCACTCACCGGGCGCAGCAGCACGTTGACGCCTTGCAGCGCGCCGGATCTGGCGCGTTTCACCAGGCCGCTCCAGTTTTTGGCGTTACCCAGGTTGACCAGGGCGTTTTTCAACCGCACGCAGTCGTTTTCTGCCTGACACAAATCCTGTGTTTTCAGAACGATATCAGAGAAGTCATCCAACAGGATCATGCCGGATTTCTCAATGGCGCTGGCCAACTGCGGGTTGACCTTCTGATCGGCGCCGCTCGGATGCAGCTGGCTGTTGACCGTAGCCAGCAGGGCCGTCGCTTTGTCTATGACTTCCGATTCCGATTCCGGCTGCGGCAGCGGGGCGGCGTTGTTCCAATAAATGCCGGAGCAGTCGAACGGCGCGAAATTGGCGGCGCCGCCACCGTTGGCCGGCGGCGGCACATAGCACATGCCGCTGCCGCGCACTTTCAGCGTGTCGCCGATGCGCAGCGGCGTGGCCTCCAGCGCCTGTACGCTGGTCACTTCCACTTTTTGCGCGCCCTGCAGCCAGGCCATGCTGAGGGTCAGCGGCAGGTTGAGCGGGATATAGATCAGCAGCAACAGCAGCACCAGCGCCGAGCTGGCGACCAGCACCGCGTTGCGGCCCCACTGCTGCAGCGGGAAGTTCTTCACTTCGTCATGCAGCGAGAGGAAGCACCCCTGGCGCACCACCTGCCGATTGAGGTAGACGTCCACGTCGGTGGTCTTGCCCAGGTCCTGCGTCAGGTAAGGCTGCCAATGCGGCGGGTAGATAAGATCGATGATGCCGAGCGAAATGTTGCTGATCTGCCCCTGGCCGGATTCGCCGAACAGGCCCCAGCGCTTCGGCGTACCGCGCAGACAGTGGATCTCCTTCAGCTCGCGTGAGGCCGGGCGACGGAACAGATTCCAGCATCCCCAGGCGATCATCAGCACCGCCACGAAAATCATCCAGGGGATCACCAGCACCGGGCTTATCAGGCTGAAGAACAGCAGCAGCAGCGCAACGGAGATGATAACGGCTTCACGGATGCCGTTCGGCCGGTTCAGCGCATGCTCTTCCGGCGTTTCCTTGCGAATATTGACCAGCTCGACATGCTCGCTCTCCTCCTTGCGGATGGACGCGTTTTTGGTCGGCGCGGCGGTTACCACCGGCGGCTGCGGCCGGTCGTGAATATGATCTTTCAGCGAATGCCCGTTGAGCGAAATCACCAGCGGCAGCGTCTGGGTTCTGATCACTTCCACATGGTTGTCGGCGGTGATATAGGGCTCCCAGAACGGCGGCAGATGCACCTCTTCAGCGTCGAGGTAATAGCGCCATTTATTGGGATCGTCGCTGGCCAGCCCGTAGCGGGTGATGGCGTGCGTGACGGGATAAACGTTATCGCTTTGCGGGGTGAGCGCCAGCTTGGCCATGGGCAGCGTAGCGCCGCCGCCGGGCAACAGTTTGTTGCTCAGCTTGTTTTGCTGATTGAGGTAGAATTCGACCGCGGCGCGCTCTTCGTCGGTCAGCTTGCGGTGGGCTGGTTTGATAAACGGCAGCGCGTGCGCCAGCGCCGACGGGTTGCGGGCCTTGAACCACAGGTACAGACCGGCGGCAATCAGACAGACAAGCACTAAGGCCAATATCAACACTATTGTGCTCATGCAATCCCCATCTCACACCGTGAATTTCGCCAACCTGATGAAAAGCTGAATATTATACGGAGTAAACCGCCAGGAGGCACCCAGAACTAATGAGGGAACAAACAGATTCTCGCTCTGGATCTCATTCCTTCATGACGCAAGGCCATTTTATCACTGATTCTTGCCTGCGTGATACTAGCAACCGGCCTCTGTCGTCGATATCGGCATTATCCTATTTTCTTGCACGCTGTTTGCTGAATCAGTACGGAAAATCGCCGGCCGCTGGCTACGCTTGTTAAAAGAAAGTAAATTACTGCTCATGCGCGTTGCAGCGGAGCTTGCCCTTAACGCACAATGTGATCAGGATCGAATTTGGTCAGCGTTTGAGCGCCTACGAGCCGTGCGTTACGCCAATCATTATTTCGGTTGCCCCGTCCACGTCTGGGTAACCTTTTTGAGGCAATCATGGATAAACACCTGCAAAAACCTAAAATTCTGAAAGTGGAAACCGTCGCGCGTTCGCGTTTGTTCAACGTCGAGTCGGTCGATTTGGAATTCAGCAACGGGGTTCGGCGGGTGTATGAGCGCATGCGGCCTTCGGATCGCGAAGCGGTGATGATCGTGCCGGTGATTGGCGATGATCTGCTGCTGATCCGCGAATATGCGGTGGGCACCGAATCCTATGAGCTGGGGTTCCCGAAAGGGCTGATTGATCCCGGTGAGGGCGTGCTGGAGGCGGCCAACCGCGAGCTGATGGAAGAGGTGGGATTCGGCGCGAAGCGCTTTGATTTTCTCAGCAAGCTGACGATGGCGCCATCCTACTTTTCCAGCAAAATGAATATCGTGCTGGCGCACGATCTCTATCCGCAGAGCCTGGAAGGGGATGAACCAGAGCCCCTGCCGCAGGTGCGCTGGCCGATCGCCAACATGATGGCGCTGCTGGCGGAACCGGATTTCCGTGAGGCGCGCAACGTCAGCGCGCTGTTCCTCTCCGAGGCGTTTTTGCGCGCATCGCGCTGATACGCTTCGCGCCGAACAAAAAAAGGGCCAGATTTCTCTGGCCCTTTTCGATCAGAACAGCTCGTGGCTTTCACCGCCCGGATCGGTCAACGTGGTGCCGGTATCGCGCGATGGGTAGTCCGTCGGCTGAGTTCCTTCGATGAAGTACTCGGAACGGCTGCCGCCGCCACCGCCAGAGAGCTTACCGCTGCTCTTGTCGATGGTGACGCTGATGATGCCCGGCGGCGGCGTGACTTTCTGCTCCGGGATGCCTTCCAGCGCGGTCTTCATGAAGTCGTCCCACGCCGGCTGGGCGCTCTTGGCACCGCCTTCGCCGCCGGAAATCTGATCCGGGATGGCGCCGGATACCGTCGACCGGCCCAGATCGCGGCGGTGATCGTCGAAACCGATCCACACCGAGGTCACGGTATCCGGGCCATAGCCGGAGAACCAGGCGTCCTTGGAACTGTTGGTGGTACCGGTTTTGCCGCCGATGTCATGACGCTTCAGATCGCGCCCGGCGCGCCAGGCGGTACCCATCCAACCCGGTTCGCCGAAGATGTTGCTGTTCAGCGCGTCGTGGATCAAGAAGGCCAGCTGTGTGCTGATGACGTGCGGCGCATACTGTTGGTCGCCATCCTGCTGTACCTGAGCCGGGGTGACCTGCTCCAGCTGCGGCATCGGCACCGTGCTGTTGTTGCCTTCCTGCGAGGTGGCGACGTTTTCGATGTTGTCGTCGGACAGCACCGCCGAGCGGTGGGTATCGCCGTAGATCACCGGCAGGTTGCAACTGCTGCACACCACTTTCGGTTTGGCTTCGAACACCGTATTGCCGTTGTCATCTTCAATTTTGGTGATGAAGTACGGATCGACCAGGTAACCGCCGTTCGCCAGCACCGCGTAGCCGCGCACCAGCTGCATCGGGGTGAAGGAGGCGGAACCCAGCGCCAGCGATTCGGTATGCACGATATTCTGCGCCGGGAAGCCGAAGCGCTGCAGATATTCCGCCGCGTAGTCGACGCCCATCGCGCGCATCGCGCGCACCATCACTACGTTCTTCGATTGCCCCAGCCCCTGCCGCAGACGAATCGGGCCGTCGTAGGTCGGCGGCGAGTTCTTCGGCCGCCAGTCGGTGCCGGCGCCGGCATCCCAACGGGTGATCGGCAAGTCGTTCAGGATGGTGGCCAGCGTCAGGCCTTTATCCATCGCGGCGGTGTACAGGAACGGTTTGATGTTCGAACCTACCTGGCGCAGTGCCTGCGTGACGCGGTTGAATTTGCTCTGGTTGAAATCGAAACCGCCGACCAGCGCTTTCACCGCGCCGTCGTTCGGGTTGATCGAGACCAGCGCCGAGTTGACATCCGGCACCTGCGACAGCCACCAGGCGTCGTTCACTTTGCGCACCCACACCTGCTGGCCGGCCTGCACCACGTCGGTGACGCGTTTCGGCGTTGGGCCTTGCTGAGTGTCTGAGCGATATGGCCGCGCCCAGCGCATGGTCGCCATCGGCAGGGCAATGCTGCTGCCGTCGGCCAGCATCGCCGTCGCTTCCTGCGGGTTGGCGGCGGTAATCACCGCCGGCGCCAGCGGGCCGTAGTTCGGCAGGTTTTTCAGCGAATCGACAATCTGTTTGCGATCCCAGGCCGCTTCGCCGACTTTCCACAACACGTTGGACGGGCCGCGATAGCCGTGGCGCATGTCATAGGCCAGCACGTTGTTGCGCACCGATTCCTGCGCCGCCAGCTGCAGCCGTTTGGTGACGGTGGTGTAAACCTTGTAACCGTCGGTATAGGCGTTTTCACCGTAGCGCTTGATCATCTCCTGACGCACCATCTCGGAGAGATACGGCGCGGAGAAGCTGATTTCCGGCGCATGGTAATTGGCGACCAGATCTTCGGAACGCGCCTGATCGTACTGCGCCTGCGTGATGTAGTGTTCGTCCAGCATGCGCGACAGCACCACGTTGCGACGGGCAACGGCGCGATCGTGCGAATAGAGCGGGTTGAAGGTGGACGGCGCTTTCGGCAGGCCGGCGATGGTCGCCATTTCGCTCAGGGTCAGCTGGCTGACGTCTTTGCCGAAATAGACCTGCGCGGCGGCGCCCACGCCGTAGGCGCGGTAACCCAGATAGATCTTGTTCAGATACAGCTCAAGGATTTCATCTTTGGTGAGCATCTGCTCGATGCGCACCGCCAGGAAAGCTTCCTTGATTTTACGCATCAGGGTGCGTTCCGGGCTTAAGAAGAAGTTACGCGCCAGCTGTTGGGTAATGGTACTGGCCCCCTGTGAAGCGTGGCCGGAGACCAGCGCGATGGAGGCGGCGCGGAAGATGCCGACCGGATCGACGCCGTGGTGATCATAGAAGCGGCTGTCTTCGGTGGCGATGAATGCGTGCACCATCACCGGCGGAATTTGATCCAGTTTCAGCGGAATGCGGCGCTTCTCGCCGTATTGGGCGATCAGTTCGCCATCGGCGCTGTAGACCTGCATCGGTATCTGCAGCCGCACATCTTTCAGCGTTGCAACGTCGGGCAGCTGTGGCTCGACATATTTGTACAAGCCAAAAATCGAGGCTGCTCCCAGCACGATGCAACATACTGCAAGGATTAGAAAATACTTTACGAACTTCACCTGAGATTTCCCATTTCTAAGTCATTTGGGCAGTTTATAAACAACCGCGCGGTAGTATAAAGGCAAGCCTGCGACATGGATATGTTCTTTTATCATCTGATGTTATGGAGGCTTGCGAAACATGTTCCCTCAAGCATGGCAGGTAGGGCTGGATATACAAATCGACTGCGTGCGGGCGGTGGCGGCCCAACGCCGCCGCAACGGCTGGCAGTTGCGCCACTGGTGGCAGCAGGCGCTGCCGCAGGCAGTTTTGCGCGATGGCTGCCTGCAACCTTCCGAATTCCTGATCCGGGCGCTGCGGCAATGGCGCGTCCAGCTGCCGCGACATATTTCCTTACGCATTGCTCTACCGGCGCAACGCGTGTTACAGCAGCGCATGACGCAGCCGGACGCGCGGCTGCGCGAGCCGGAACGCAGCGACTATATCGGTGGCCACGGTTTGAAGCAGTTCCCGCTCGACGGCCAGACGCTGGTGCTCGACTATCGCGCCGCGCCGGCGGATGAGGCGGCGCTGCTGTTGACCGCTGCGCGGCGGCAGGAGCTGCAGCAGTGGCTGCATTGTCTGCGTCAGGCTGGCCTGCATCCGCAAGCGGTCGATATCACCCCCTGTGCGCTGCGGATGATGGCGACGGCGGCAGGCGTGCCGCCCGCTGCGGGGCTGATGCACCGTCTCGAACGAGAATGGCTGTGGGTGGCGCCGGCCGACGGCGCGTTCGCTTTTGGTCTGGCGCCGGGCGACGATGACGCGCAGGCGCTGCGGGCGCTGCAAGCCCAGATGCCGGCGGGCGACGATCGGCCGGTCTATGCCGGCGGCGTGCTGGCGGGAGCCTTGCCCGCCGGTTGCCTTGGCTGGTCGCCGCTCAGCGCCTTCACGCAGCTGCGGCCGCCGTTGCCTGCGCATCCTTCGGCGTTCGCGTTGGCCGGTGGTCTGGCGCTGCGCGAGGAGGATCGCTGATGTATCAGGTCAACTTTCTGCCCTGGCGCCAGCGCCGCGAGCGGCGGCGCGGCTATTTCTGGCTGGGCGTGCTGCTGTTGCAGGTAGCGGCGCTGCTGCTGGCACTGTTCCTGATCGCCGGCCAGCTGCGGCATCAACAGGCGCAGCGGCAGGCGCGGCTGGCGATGCTGGGTGAAGAGCTGGCGGCATTGACGTTGCTCGTCCGCCAGCAGCAGCAAGAGCGGGCGCAACGAGCGTTGCACAGCGTCCGCGCCGAACGGCAGGCGAGCAACGCCCAACATAACCGGCGTTATTTGCAGCTGCTGCAGCAATTGTCCTCCAGCGTTCCTCCCCCGCTGTGGCTCACGGCGCTGGACAGCGATGCGGCGAACGGCCTGCGGCTGCGTGGATTGAGCCGCTCTCCTGCGGCCATCACGCAGTTCGAACGACGGCTGGCGGGGATGCCTGCGTTGCCACGGCTGCGTTTGGCGGAGGTGGCGCAACGCGAAGACGGCCTGTACTCCTTTCACCTGGCGGCGCGCTGGGGGCGTGATGGATAGCCGTTTGTCATCCGGGCTGCGCTTCTGGCTGAGCTTGCCGGGTTGGCTATTGCTGGTGGCGCAAGGGCTGGGCATTGGCGCGTTGGCGCTGTTGGGCGGCGGCTGGATGCTGCAAGACGAATGGCGTCAGCGGGAAAGCGCGGCGGAGCGGCAACAGCGCCTGTTGCAACAGATCGCCATGGTGCAACGCCAACTGGACGAGGTGCCGCAAACCGCTATCCCGGCAGCGCCGCTTGCGCCGATCGCCACCGGCGATCTGGCGAGCGTGCTGCAACGAGCGGGGGGCGCCTTGTTGCGCTGGCAGCGGCAGGAAAAACCGCCGCGGCAAACGCTGAGCTTACGCATTGACTACGCCGGTTTGCTGGTGCTGCTGGAGGCGCTGCCCGCCGATTTGCGCCTCCAGCAGCTGAGCGTGGAGACACCGCCGCAGGGCATGACGGCGCGGTTGGTTTTACAGGATGCCGCCGAGGAGCAGGCCGATGAGTAAAAGACCTGGCCGTTGGTGGTGGCTGCTATGGCCGTGGGCCTTATGCGCTGAGCCGCGCGATCCGTTTGCGCCGCCTCCGCTGCCTGCTTGTGCCCAAACGGAGGCATCGCCCGCGGGCTGGCGACTGAAAGGCGTCATCGGGCATCCGGCGCTGCGCTATGGCTGGGTGGTGACGCCGGCGGGGCAATGGCTACGCCTGCGGCCGCAGCAGCGGGTGCTGGCCGAGCGCTGGCAGGTGACGCAGGTACAGGCGCGCAGCCTGACGTTAACGGCGCTGGCGGCCGAACCGGATTGCCCGGCGAGCCAGGGCGACATCTCGCTCATGATGGACAACAACAAGGATGGCAAACCATGAAAGGACGCGCTGGATTGGGCGTGGCGCTGTGGTGCCTGGCGCTCGGCGCCGCGCAGGCGCAGGATAAGCAGCGGGTTTCCCTGGAGTTTCAGGATACGCCGGTGACGGTCATCCTGCAGGCGCTGGCGGATTATCGGCAGATGAACCTGATCGCCGCGCCCGGCGTGAGCGGCAACCTGACGCTGCGGCTGGAGAATGTGCCCTGGCCTCAGGCGCTGGCGCTGACCCTGCGTATGGGCAAGCTGACGATGACGCGGGAGGGGAGCGTGATGCTGATCGCCCCGGAGCCGGACGCGCAGGAAAAAAGACAGCAGCGAGAAGCGCTGGCGCAGCGGCAACCGCTGCACAGCCTGACCCTGACGTTACAAAACGGCGATGCGGCGGAGATTGCCGAAAGCCTCAATGCCCAACGCGGCGCCTTGCTCAGCGAGCGTGGCAGCGTGCTGGCGGATAAGCGCACCAATACGCTGCTGCTGCGCGATACCGCGCCAATCCTGGCGCAGTTGAAAAAACGGGTGACGGAAATGGACGCGCCGCTGGCACAGGTGCAGCTGGCGGCGCATATCGTGACCATCAACAGAGAAAGCCTGCGTGAACTCGGCGTGCGTTGGGGATTGGCGCCCGACGACAGGCCGACGCGGCCGCTGCGGCCGGGCAATCTCGGCGTGAACCTGCCGCTGGAGCGCAGCGCGGTGAACGCCGGTTTCCACCTGGCGCGCATCAGCGGGCGTTTGCTGAGCCTCGAGCTGACGGCGCTGGAGCAGGAGAATCAGGTGGAGATCATCGCCAGCCCGCGCCTGCTGACGGCGCATCTGCAAACCGCCAGTATCAAACAGGGAACCGAGATCCCTTACGAAGTGTCGAGCGGCGCCAGTGGTGCGACCGCGATCGAGTTCAAAGAGGCGGTGCTGGGCATGGAGGTGACGCCCAAGGTGTTGCCGGACGGACGCATCACGCTGACGCTGCACATCAGCCAAAATATGCCGGGGCGCGCCATCAGCCGGGGCGCGGGGGAAGCGCTGACCATCGATAAACAGGAGATTAAGACGCAGATCACGGTGAAAAACGGCGAAACCCTGGTGCTCGGCGGTATTTTTCAACGGCATAGCGGCAAGACGGCGGACAAGGTGCCGGGATTGGGCGATGCACCACTGCTGGGGGGCTTGTTCCGGCAAAGCGGCGCGCAACAGAAAAAACGCGAGCTGGTGATCTTCATTACGCCGACCCTGATTAAGGGATAAGCGGCTGCCTGTCGGCCGGGCGGCAAATCTCCTAAAGTTGATGAGCAGATACACTTTTTTATCCCCTTGGGGGGATCTGCGTTTGACGCTGCGGCCGATTTAGCTTACAAGGGTTACCGAATTGAGCACCGAGGTTTTTTGTTAGCGTCAAGACGCCGTTAAAAACATATGGTTTCCCTCCCGCGGCGTGGATTGCGATTTATTCGGTTGCCAAACTACCAAGAGTGTTGAGATAATTTTTCGTCTGATCTCGCACTATCGCTCATGAGGTTTCAGTTTAGGTCCCGCCGCTGATTTGATTGGCGGGGCGGGTTAACATTAACGAATTGTCTTAGTAATACCGAAAAACATGGCAGAGAAACGCAATATCTTTCTGGTTGGGCCTATGGGTGCCGGCAAAAGCACTATTGGCCGTCAGTTAGCTCAGCAACTCAATATGGAGTTCTTCGACTCCGATCAAGAAATTGAGCGACGTACCGGAGCTGACGTGGGCTGGGTATTCGACGTGGAAGGGGAAGAAGGTTTCCGCGATCGTGAAGAAAAAGTCATTAATGAACTGACGGAAAAACAAGGGATTGTGTTGGCGACCGGCGGCGGTTCGGTGAAGTCGCGCGAAACGCGCAACCGTCTGTCCGCGCGCGGCGTGGTGGTCTATCTGGAAACCACGATCGAGAAGCAGCTGGCTCGTACCCAGCGTGATAAAAAACGCCCGCTGCTGCAGGTTGATTCTCCGCCGCGCGAAGTGCTGGAAGCCTTGGCGAAAGAGCGCAATCCGTTGTATGAAGAGATTGCCGATGTCACCATCCGCACCGACGATCAGAGCGCTAAAGTGGTTGCCAACCAGATCATCAACATGCTGGAAAGCAACTGATTGCCGATTTTCGCGTTCGCCGTCGGCCAATGCGGAAAACTGATTTGTGTTCCCCGCTGTTGCGGGGATCAACCACCGCCGCACCATACAGAGAACTGAGCGCGACATGGAGAGAATTACTGTAACGCTTGGGGAGCGCAGCTACCCGATTACCATCGCCGCCGGATTGTTTAACGATCCGGCTTCTTTTATGCCGTTGAAGGCGGGTGAGCAAGCGATGTTGGTCACCAACCAGACCCTGGCGCCGCTTTATCTGGAGCGTGTCCGGCAGGTGCTGGAGCAGGGGGGCGTCGTGGTGGATCAGGTGATCCTTCCCGATGGTGAGCAGTACAAATCTCTGGCGGTGTTGGAGCAGGTGTTTTCGGCGCTGCTTGAAAAACCGCACGGGCGCGATACCACGCTGATCGCCCTCGGCGGGGGCGTGGTCGGCGATCTGACCGGCTTCGCCGCCGCCTGCTATCAACGCGGCGTGCGCTTTATTCAGGTTCCCACCACGCTGTTGTCGCAGGTGGACTCCTCCGTAGGCGGCAAAACCGCCGTCAACCACCCGCTCGGCAAAAATATGATCGGCGCTTTCTATCAACCCGCTTCGGTGGTGGTTGATCTGGATTGCCTGAAAACGTTGCCGACGCGTGAACTCTCTTCCGGCCTGGCTGAAGTCATCAAATACGGGATCATCCTCGATCGCGAGTTCTTCGTCTGGTTGGAAAACAACATCGATGCGCTGATGGCGCTGGATATGCAGGCGTTGGCGTACTGTATCCGCCGCTGCTGCGAGCTGAAGGCCGAGGTCGTGGCCGCCGACGAACGCGAAAGCGGCCTGCGCGCCTTGCTGAATCTGGGCCATACTTACGGCCACGCCATCGAAGCCGAAATGGGCTACGGCGTATGGCTGCACGGCGAAGCGGTGGCTGCGGGCATGGTGATGGCGGCGGAAACCGCGCGCCGTCTCGGCCAGTTCTCGGTTGAAGATATCGAACGCATCAAAGCGCTGCTGCTGCGGGCCGGCTTGCCGGTCTGCGGGCCGCAGGAAATGACGCCGGAATCCTATCTGCCGCACATGCTGCGCGACAAGAAAGTGTTGGCGGGTGAATTGCGTCTGGTGCTGCCGACCGCGATAGGTGCGGCGGAAGTGCGCGGCGGCGTAGGGCATGAGCTGGTGTTGGCGTCGATCGCCGCCTGCCTGCCTGAGCAGCAGCGTAATTAAATCGGACTAAGTAACAGTGGCTTAGCCGCCATTTGCATCTATATTAATACAGTGAGCAGAGCACGACGGGTGTCGCTTTGCCATCATCGGGTTAATCTGCCCGTGCCACGGTAGGTCTACGGTGGTGGGCTTTTGCCTCTAGTTGGAGGGTTTCAGATGGACGAGTTTAAACCGGAAGACGATCTCAGACCTGATAGCAGCGATCGTCGTCCTACGCGTTCGCGCAAGCCGGCCGCCGCGCCGCGCTTCGCCGTTTCGCGCCAGCATTTGATGATCGGCATCGGCATTTTGGTGCTGTTGCTGCTGATTATCGGCATCGGTTCCGCCTTGAAGGCGCCGACCAAGCATGAAGCGGCTCAGGATAGCGGCGCGCAAAACGGCGCGGCCCGCGATATCAACCTGTCCGGTTCTTCGTCGCTGACCACCGCCAATAACGGCGTGCCGGGCGGCACCACGGATACCCATGACAACAACGGCGTGAGCGCGACTCAGCCGCAGCAACCGCAGAACGTCAGCGTTCCGCCGATCTCCGGCACGCCGACCGAAGCGCAAACTCAGCCTCAGCAGGGCGGTGCGCAGCAGCGCGTCGATCTGCCTGGCAACATGGCGGATGCGCTGTCGCAGCAGCAAGGGCAGGTGGATGCCGCTACCCAGGGCATGACCGGCGCAGCCTCGACGCTGCCGACCGCACCGGCGACGGTGATGAGCGGCGCCGCGGCGCGCGAAACGACTCGCCCTGTGCAGGGCACCGCGCAGCAACAGCATAAAACGCCGGCGAAAACCGCCGCCAAGCCGAGCGCGACGCAGCATAAATCACCGACCACGGTGTATACGCCGCCTGCCAAGCCGTCTTCTACCGCGAAAGCGGGAGCGGTCGCCAGCAGCGGCAGTTCGCTGCAGTCTGCGCCAGGCAGCCACTATACCTTGCAGCTGAGCAGCGCTTCGCGTTCCGATACGCTGAACGCCTACGCCAAACAGCAGAAGCTGCAGAACTACCTGGTGTACGCCACCAAGCGTGACGGCAAACCGTGGTACGTGCTGGTAAGCGGCAACTATGCGTCTTCCGCAGAAGCGAAGCGCGCCATTGCTTCGTTGCCGGCGGATGTGCAGGCGAAAAAACCGTGGGTCCGACCTGTACACCAAGTGCAGCAAGATCTTAAAAAATAAATCATTTAAATTTGTGCGCTGATGTGCTGTCTGAAACAGAGTACAATCCGCCGCTCTGAATTGTATAAGTAGCTAATTGACGGCATGAAGAAAAACCGCGCTTTTTTAAAATGGGCTGGTGGAAAATACCCGCTGGTAGATGAGATTCGTCGCCATCTGCCGGCGGGAGACTGCTTAATCGAGCCCTTCGTGGGTGCGGGATCCGTCTTTCTGAATACGGATTACGACGCCTACATTCTCGCCGACATCAATAGCGATCTTATCAACCTGTATAACATCGTTAAGCTGCGCACGGATGACTTCGTGCGCGATGCCCGCACGCTTTTCGCCGATGAATTCAATAACTCGGATCAGTTTTACCTGCTGCGAGAAGAGTTCAATACTAGCACCGAGCCTTACCGCCGGGCGCTGCTGTTCCTGTACCTGAACCGCCACTGCTATAACGGCCTGTGCCGCTATAACCTGCGCGGCGAGTTCAACGTGCCGTTTGGCCGGTATAAGAAACCGTACTTCCCGGAAGAAGAGCTCTACTGGTTTGCCGAAAAATCGCGCAATGCCACTTTTGTCTGCGAGCATTACCGCGATACCATGGCGAAGGCCGTGGCCGGCGCCGTGGTGTATTGCGATCCGCCTTATGCGCCGCTGTCGGCGACGGCGAATTTCACCGCCTACCACACCAACAGCTTCAGCATCGCCGATCAGCAGAGCCTGGCGCATCTGGCGCACCAGCTCTCGGTAGAGAGCCAGGTACCGGTATTGATCTCCAATCACGATACCGAGCTGACGCGTGACTGGTACCAGCATGCCGCGCTGTATGTGGTGAAAGCGCGCCGCACGATCAGCCGCAACATTCTCGGTCGCAGCAAAGTGAACGAGCTTTTGGCGCTGTATCGCTAAGCCGGGGGCACCCCGGCGCATAACAACTCGACCCTACGTTTGGAGAAGCGGATGAAAAAGTTTTTGATTGCCCCGTCCATTCTGTCGGCAGATTTTGCCCGGTTAGGTGAAGATACCGCCAACGTGCTGGTCGCAGGCGGCGACGTGGTGCACTTCGACGTGATGGACAACCACTACGTGCCCAATCTGACCATCGGCCCGATGGTGTGCGAAGCGCTGCGCAACTACGGCATTACCGCACCGATTGACGTGCACCTGATGGTCAAGCCGGTGGATCGCATCGTGCCTGATTTCGCCAAGGCCGGCGCGTCTTATATCTCTTTCCACCCCGAAGCTTCCGAGCATGTCGATCGCACCATTCAACTGATCAAAGAGCACGGCTGTAAAGCCGGCCTGGTGTTCAACCCGGCCACGCCGCTGAGCTACCTCGATTACGTGATGGATAAAATCGACGTGATCCTGCTGATGTCGGTTAACCCGGGCTTCGGCGGCCAGTCGTTCATTCACGGCACTCTGGACAAGCTGCGCCAGGTGCGCAAGCTGATTGACGACAGCGGCCGCGATATCCGCCTGGAAGTCGACGGCGGGGTGAAGGTGGACAACATCGCCGAAATCGCCGCCGCGGGCGCCGATATGTTCGTCGCCGGTTCCGCCATCTTTGGCCAGCCGGACTACCGCAAGGTGATCGACGAGATGCGCAGCGAGCTGGCGAAGGTTACCCATGGCTGATTTCGGCGCGATCCGCGCATTGGCCTTCGATCTGGACGGCACGCTGGTCGACAGCGCGCCGGGTCTGGCAGCCGCCATCGATATGGCGCTGGAAGAGACGGGCCTGCCGCAAGCGGGTGAAGAACGGGTCGGCACCTGGATCGGCAACGGCGCCGACGTGCTGGTGCAGCGCGCGCTGCGCTGGGCGGAAGCGGAAGGCACGCCGGAGCAGTGCAGCCGGCTGCGTGAACGCTTCGACCATTTCTACGCGCAGACCGTCGACAGCGGCAGCCGCCTGTTCCCGCAGGTGCAAGAGACGCTGGCCCGGCTGGCCGCGCACGGTTACCCGATGGCATTGGTGACCAACAAGCCGACGCCGTTCGTGGCACCGCTGCTGGCGGCGCTGGGCATTGGCGACTATTTCTCGCTGGTGATCGGCGGCGACGACGTGACGGAAAAGAAACCGCATCCGGCGCCGCTGTACCTGGTGCTCGGCAAGCTTGGGCTGCGGGCGCATGAACTGCTGTTCGTCGGCGACTCCCGCAACGATATTCAAGCCGCGCAGGGTGCCGGTTGCCCGAGCGTCGGCTTTACCTACGGTTATAACTACGGCGAATCGATCGCCCTGAGCCACCCCGATCGGGTGTTGGAGCGCTTCGCCGATTTGTTGCCCGCTCTTGGGCTGTCATCTTTAGAGAATCAGGAAATTTAAACATGAGTAAGCCCATCGTATTTAGCGGCGCGCAGCCGTCCGGCGAACTGACCATCGGCAACTACATGGGTGCGCTGCGTCAGTGGGTGCAGATGCAGGACGACTACGACTGCATCTACTGCATCGTCGATCTGCATGCCATCACCGTGCGCCAGGACGCCGAGAAGCTGCGCAAGGCCACGCTGGATACGCTGGCGCTGTACCTGGCCTGCGGTATCGATCCGGAAAAAAGCACCATCTTCGTGCAGTCGCACGTGCCTGAGCACACGCAGCTGAGCTGGGTGCTGAACTGTTACACCTATTTCGGCGAACTGAGCCGCATGACGCAGTTCAAGGACAAATCCGCGCGCTACGCGGAGAACATCAACGCCGGGCTGTTCAGCTATCCGGTGCTGATGGCGGCCGATATCCTGCTGTATCAAACCAATCAGGTGCCGGTGGGCGAAGACCAGAAACAGCACCTGGAACTGAGCCGCGACGTAGGCCAGCGTTTTAACGCGCTGTACGGCGACGTGTTCAAAGTGCCGGAGCCGTTCATTCCTAAATCCGGCGCGCGCGTCATGTCGCTGCAGGAGCCGACCAAGAAGATGTCCAAGTCGGACGACAACCGTAACAACGTGATCGGCCTGCTGGAAGATCCGAAAGCGGTGACCAAGAAGATCAAACGCGCAATGACCGACTCGGAAGAGCCGCCTGTCGTGCGTTACGACGTGGTCAACAAGGCGGGTGTCTCCAACCTGCTGGATATCCTCGCCGGCGTGACCGGCAAGAGCATCGCGCAGCTGGAAGCCGAGTTCGAGGGCCAGATGTACGGCCACCTGAAAGGCGCGGTGGCGGAAGCCGTCTCCGGCATGCTGGGTGAGCTGCAGGAGCGCTACCACCGCTTCCGCAACGACGAAGCCTATCTGCAGCAGGTGATGCGCGACGGCGCCGCCAAGGCCCGCGCGCGCGCGCAGGAAACCCTGGCGAAGGTCTATCAGGCCGTCGGTTTCGTACCGCCGCAGGCGTAACGCCGGCGCGAATAGAAAAAGCGGCCAAAGGCCGCTTTTTTTACGTCGGTATCACGCCATTTGCGCCAGGCCGGCGGGCGGTTCCTCGCTGGCGAACCAATTGAGCTTGCTGCGCAGGCTGACCACGCTGCCGACGATGATCAGGCTGGGGCTGGCGGCCTGCAGGGACAAGGCGCCCAGTTGGCCGAGCTCGCCTTCGATCACCCGCTGGCGGCAGGACGTGCCGTTTTCCACCAGCGCTACCGGTGTGGCGGCCGGCAAGCCGTGTGCGATCAGCTGGCGCTGGATCTCCGCTGCCTGCGTTAGCCCCATATAGAACACCAGCGTCTGCTGCCCGGCGGCCAGCGTCACCCAGTCCAATCCGCCGTCGGCCTTGGCGTGGCCGGTCACCAGGCGCACGCTCTGCGCATGGTCGCGGTGGGTGAGCGGGATGCCGCTGTAGGCGGAACAGCCGGAGGCGGCGGTAATGCCGGGCACCACCGAGAACGGCACGTTGGCGTCCGCCAGCGTCTCCAGCTCTTCGCCGCCGCGGCCGAAGATAAAGGGATCGCCGCCCTTCAGGCGCACCACGCGTTTGCCTTGCAGCGCCTGCTGCAGCAGGATTTGGTTGATTTGCTCTTGCGGCACGCAGTGGTGGCCGGCGCGTTTGCCGACGAAGATGCGTTCGGCGTCGCGGCGCACCAGCGTCATGATCTCTTCGGAGACCAGCCGGTCGTAAACCACCACGTCGGCCTGCTGGATCTGCTGCAGCCCTTTCAGCGTCAGCAAGCCGGCATCGCCCGGCCCGGCGCCCACCAGCACCACTTCACCGCGATCTTCCGGCCGTTCGCTGAACAGCTGCTCGAGCTGGCGTTCGGCCAGCGCGGCGTCGTCGTTGGCCAGCGACTGCGCCAGCCGATCGTGGGCGAATAACCGTTCCCAGAAGCGACGGCGCGCGCCGAGGCTGCTGAAGCGTTGTTTTACCCGTTGCCGCAGCGAGCCGCCCAGCTGGGCCAGCTTGCCGAGGTGCTGCGGCAGCATTGCTTCCAGCTTCTCGCGCAGCAGCCGCGCCAGCACCGGCGCTTTGCCGCCGGAGGACACCGCCACCATGATCGGCGAACGGTCGATGATCGACGGCATGATAAAGCTGGCGCGTTTTGGATCGTCCACCACGTTGCAGAACACCCGCTGCTGGTTGGCGCACTGGTACACCAGTGCGTTGACTTCCAGCCGGTCGGTAGCGGCGATCACCAGCCATTTTTCCGCCAGCAGGGCCGGGCTGAATTCGCCCTCGGCCAGCGTCAGCAGGCCTTCCTCAGCCCAGTGGTGGAACTGGGGGCTGAATGCCAGGGCGTTGACGGTCAGCGCCGCGCCGGCGTCCAGCAGCAGGCGCGCCTTGCGTTCGGCGATCTCGCCGCCGCCCACCAGCAGGCAGGCTTTATGTTGCAGTTGGCAGAAAATCGGCAGGTAGTCCATCGGCACTCCTCGGGGTAATCAGTGTGGGGGCGAAATGCGCCCCCGAAAACTCAGGCGGTCTGACGTGCGGCGGCTTTCGCCGCCTGCGGGCGTTCGGCGCGCGGCGTAGCGTACCAATACCCCAGGCCCATCAGCACCGAGCCGGACAGGATGTTGCCCAGCGTCACCCACAGCAGGTTGTGGCCAATGCCGGCGAGGGTGTAGGCCTCGCTGTGGTTGCCGAACCAGGAGAGGGCGAACAGCGTCATGTTGGCGACGGAGTGTTCGTAACCCGAGGCGATAAAGGCCAGCAGGCACCACCAGATGGCGATGAATTTGGCGGCGCCTTCGACGCGGATCGCCATCCAAATCGCCAGGCAGACCAGCCAGTTGCACAATACGCCCTTGAAGAACAGCACTTCGGCCGGCGCGGTGGTTTTCGCCAGCGCGGCGCTGTGCACCAGACTGGTATCCACCGGCAGCAGGCTGCCGCCGCCGTAGTAATACATCAGCGCCACCAGCACCGAGCCGAGCAGGTTGCCGAGCCAGGTTTGCGGCAGCACCGCCCACATCTGGCTCTGGCGGATGGTGCCGGCCTTGACGCCGAGCGTCAGGAACATCGTATGGCCGGTGAACAGCTCGGAACCGGCGATGATCACCAGCGTCAGCGCGATGCCGAAGGTGGCGCCCATCACCAGCGGCCGCACGCTTGGGTCGACCAGGTTGCCGAGGGTGAAGATCAGGATGATGCCGAGGCCGACGTAGGCGCCCGCCATCGCCGAGCTGATCCAAAAGCCGAGCGGGCTCTCCTTCGCCAGGCGGACGATGCGCGCCGCGTTGGCGGCGCATTTGTTGATCGTGTCGGTAAACATGTTGCCTCCCGAAAGGTTATGCCGCGACTTGCACGATGCCGTCGACCACCCGGCTGGCGAAGCTGGCGACGGAACGGCTGTCGTCTTCCAGACAGTGGCCGTCGTACAGGCGGAAATGCTGTTTCTTCAGCGGGCTGGCGACCCACAGCTCGCCCTGATGCTCGGCGATCAGGCCGCGCGACAGCACGCTGGCCTGGGCGAACGGGTCGATATTGCTGATGGCGAACACCTGCTCGTCGGCATAGGGGCGGAACACCGCCACCTGCCGATCGCCGATCAGGGCGCACACGCCGGTGCCGGGCAGAATGTCGGCGACGGGACAAACGGTAATCCACTGGCTCATGCGTGGCTCTCCTCGGTATCGATCAGGGTGACGGGAATGCGCTCGTCAGGGCGCGCCGGGCGGTGCTGGTCGCGTTCGGCCACCACCTGCACGTTCGGATCGCGCAGCGGGCTGTTGACGAAGTGGGCGAAGCGCAGCTGCGTTTCCGGGTGCTCGACGGTCTCTTTCCACTCGCAGATCACCGCATCGCGCAGGCGGGCGATCTCCGCTTCCAGCTGGTCGTTGATGCCGAGCTTGTCGTCGATGATCACCTTGCGCAGGTAATCGATGCCGCCTTCCAGGCTCTCCAGCCACACCGAGGTGCGCTGCAGCTTATCGGCGGTGCGGATATAGAACATCATGAAGCGGTCGAGGTAGCGCACCAGGGTCTCGCGATCGAGGTCGGCGGCCAGCAGATCGGCGTGGCGCGGTTTCATGCCGCCGTTGCCGCAGACGTACAGGTTCCAGCCGTTCTCGGTGGCGATGATGCCGACGTCCTTGCCCTGCGCTTCGGCGCATTCACGGGTGCAGCCCGAGACGCCGAACTTCATTTTGTGCGGGGTGCGGATGCCTTTGTAGCGATGCTCCAGCGTGACGCCGAAGCCGACGCTGTCGCCGACGCCGTAGCGGCACCAGGTGCTGCCGACGCAGGTTTTCGCCATGCGCAGCGCCTTGGCATACGCGTGGCCGGTTTCAAAGCCGGCGGCGAGCAGCTTGCGCCAGATGGCCGGCAGATCGTCTTTCTGCGCGCCGAACATGCCGATGCGCTGCGAACCGGTCATTTTGGTGTAGAGGTTATACTCCTTGGCGATCTGGCCGATGGCCAGCAGGCCGTCCGGGGTGATTTCGCCGCCGGCGGAGCGCGGGATCACCGAGTAGGTGCCGTCTTTCTGGATATTGCCGAGGAAGTTGTCGTTGGTATCCTGCAGCGGCGTATGCTGCGGCTTGAGGATGTATTCGTTCCAGCAAGAAGCCAGCAGCGAGCCGACGGTCGGCTTACAGACTTCGCAGCCGTAGCCTTTGCCGTATTTGGCCAGCAGCGCCTCGAACGACTTGATGCCTTCGACGCGGATCAGGTGGAACAGCTCCTGGCGCGAGTAGGCGAAGTGTTCGCACAGGTGATGGTTGACCTCGATGCCTTGCTTGCTCAGCTCGGCGTTCAACACCTGGGTGAGCAGCGGGATGCAGCCGCCGCAGCCGGTGCCGGCCTTGGTTTCGGCCTTCAGCGCCGCCACGGTGTGGCAGCCTTTGTTGACCGCCTGGATGATGTCGCCTTTGCTGACGTCGAAGCAGGAGCAGATCTGCGCGCTTTCCGGCAGCGAATCCACGCCGATGGCCGGTTTGCTGCCCGCATGGGCCGGCAGGATCAGGCCGTCCGGGTTTTCCGGCAGCTCGATGCCGTTCAACGCCAGCTGCAGCAGGTTGCCGTAGTCGCTGGTGTCGCCCACCAGCACCGCGCCGAGCAGGGTTTTGTTGTCGGCGCTGACCACGATGCGTTTGTAGACTTCTTTGCTTTCATCCAGATAAACGTAGCTGCGGGCGCCCTCGGTGCGGCCGTGAGCATCGCCGATGCCGCCGACGTCCACGCCCAGCAGCTTCAGCTTGGCGCTCATGTCGGCGCCCTGGAAGCCGTTTTCGCGGCCCAGCAGGTGATCGACGGCCACCTGCGCCATTTTGTAACCCGGCGCCACCAGGCCGAAGGTGCGATCGCGCCAGGCGGCGCACTCACCGATGGCGTAGACGTCCGGATCCGACGTCTGGCAGCTGTCGTTGATGGCGATGCCGCCGCGGCGGCCAATCTCCAGCCCGCACTGGCGCGCCAGCTTGTCCTGGGCGCGGATGCCGGTGGAGAACACGATGAAATCCACTTCCAGCAGGCTGCCGTCGGCGAAATGCATGGTTTTGCGCGCGGTGCCGCCGCCGTTGACGATCTCCTGGGTATTTTTGCCGGTGTGTACCTTGACGCCCATGCGCTCGATCTTGCGGCGCAGCTGGTCACCGCCCATCGGGTCGAGCTGTTCGGCCATCAGCATCGGGGCGAACTCGATCACGTGCGTTTCCACCCCCAGGCTTTTCAGCGCGCCGGCGGCTTCCAGCCCCAACAGCCCGCCGCCGACCACCGCACCGCGTTTGCTGCGGCGCGCGCAGGCTTCGATGGCGTTCAGGTCTTCGATGGTGCGGTAAACGAAGCAGTCTTGGCTATCCGAACCTTTAATCGGCGGGATCCACGGATAGGAACCGGTGGCCATGATCAGCTTGTCGTAATAGACGGTGCGGCCGGTGTTGGAGTGGATGACCTTCTCGTCGCGATTGATGGTGATGGCGCGCTCGCCGACCAGCACCTTCACGCCGTGTTTTTCGTAAAAGCCTTCGCGCACCAGCGACAGCTCTTCGGCGGTGTGGTGCGAGAAGTAGGAAGAGAGGTGCACGCGATCGTAAGCGATGCGCGGCTCTTCGCAAAATACGGTGATTTCGAACTGGTCTTTGTCTGCTTTATCCAACAGATCTTCGATGAACCGGTGGCCGACCATGCCATTGCCGACGACGGCAAGTTTGACTCTGCTCATTATTGCCTCAAAATTCTGGTTTCCTAGGCTTACCTTATCTCTCCCGATGGGCAATTTATTGATGCAAATCAATCACACCCTCATATACCTCTAACGTGGTATATGGATGATTTTTCACGTTTTTTGATAAGTTGCGGATTTTATTCACCTTTAGCTGAAGCGAGTCAGTTTGCATGCAAACTACCCCGCAGGGAGTAAACACAGGGGGTAGGCAGGCAACGGTGACTTTGTCAGCGCGATCCGCTGCCAGTATGATGAAGAAAACCAGCGCAACGGCAGAGGTGAAGGGTGGCGAAACGTCCATTGAAGTTTATCGATAACCTGCGTTTAAGCGGGCATGAAGGATTGTGGCAATTGGCGATTGAGCAGGGGCGCATCGCGCATCTGGTGCCGCAGCCGGAAGGGCAGGAGTGGCGCAGCGACGTGTTGGATGCGCAGGGCGGGCTGGCGCTGCCGGCGTTCGTCGAACCGCATATTCACCTGGATACCACGCAAACCGCCGGTCAGCCGGCCTGGAACCAGTCCGGCACGCTGTTCGAGGGCATTGAGCGCTGGGCCGAACGCAAAGCGTTGCTGACCCATGAAGACGTCAAACAGCGCGCCTGGCAAACGCTCAAGTGGCAGATCGCCAACGGCGTGCAGTATGTGCGCACCCACGTCGACGTTTCCGATCCCACGCTGACCGCGCTGCGCGCCATGCTGGAGGTGAAACAGGAGGTGGCGCCCTGGGTGACGCTGCAGATCGTCGCCTTCCCGCAGGAGGGGATCCTTTCCTACCCCAACGGCGAAGCGCTGCTTGAAGAGGCGCTGCGGCTGGGGGCCGACGTGGTGGGCGCCATTCCGCATTTCGAATTTACCCGCGAGTACGGCGTGGAATCGCTGCATAAGGCGTTTGCGCTGGCGCAAAAATACGATCGGCTGGTGGATGTGCACTGCGATGAGATCGACGACGAACAATCGCGCTTCGTCGAGACCGTGGCGGCGCTGGCGCTGAAGCTGGAGATGGGGGCGAAAGTCACCGCCAGCCACACCACGGCGATGCACTCTTACAACGGCGCTTACGCCTCGCGGCTGTTCCGCCTGCTGAAAATGTCCGGCATCAACTTCGTCGCCAATCCGCTGGTGAACATTCACCTGCAGGGCCGTTTCGACAGCTACCCGAAACGGCGCGGCGTGACGCGGGTGAAGGAGATGCTGGAGGCGCAGATCAACGTCTGCTTCGGCCACGACGACGTGTTCGATCCCTGGTATCCGCTCGGCACCGCCAACATGCTGCAGGTGCTGCATATGGGGCTGCACGTGTGCCAGCTGATGGGCTATGGCCAGATCGACGACGGGCTGAAGCTGATCACCAGCCACAGCGCGCGCACCCTTAACCTGAGCGACTACGGCCTGGCGGCCGGCAACAGCGCCAACCTGGTGATCCTGCCGGCGGAAAGCGGCTTCGACGCGGTGCGCCGCCAGACGCCGGTGCGCTACTCGATTCGCCAGGGGGCGGTGATCGCCGAAACGCGGCCGGCGGAAACCACGCTGCATCTGCAGCAGGATGAAACGGTGGATTTTCGGCGTTAGCCAGTTCTTTTGCCCGCGACAATAATGGTGAACATTGTATGTTGTGGGCCGTTCTCTCACGATAATTCCGGCAACGCGGTGTACATTATTGATCGGTCGATTAAGAACTCTCTTTATAATTTGAATATCTAACAATCATTCATTGAAATAATTCAATACGCATTGTTCTTTATCACGAAATGCCACGCTTCGGCTATTTATAATCTATATCCCCACCTTGTTGGATAATAGAGTGTTGATATTGATCTTAATCAATGATTTTTATTGTTTTACTTTAATTTGTGGATATTTATAAGGTTTTAATCTAGTTGTTTGTGATTGATTGTTAACTTTATTGGTGTCTGATATGCAAGGTTTAATGTTATCTTTCCGCCGAATAGCATTGTTTGGTTTTCTGGTTTATGGCGGGGCATGCTATGCGGCGTTGACCGGTGAAGGTAGCGTTACGGATCCGACCAATGAATTTGATGATATAAATATTCAGGATCCCAATTGCGATGAACGTGCCACGGAGAAGTATTCGGCTAACAGAGATAGGTATGCCATGTTCACGATGTGCGAAAAGTATGTCGATGGGAAGATGGTTTTAATTTTATGGGTGAACAAGTATCAGAATTATAGTTCGGGCTTTTGGTATGACTGGGAAGATCCTTATAAACTGAGCATGCTGGTCGGGATAAAACATGATGAAACAGGGAGAGAAAGTCAGCAGCTCTTTCAGTTATATGGATTTGGCAGAGATAAGCGCTTCGTCAAGGTGATACCAACACCAAGGTCTGGGAGATATACGTTTACGCTCAACGCGACCGTACATGCTGATAAAATAGGCAGCGCTAATGATATCTATGTTCGTTTAAGTAAGGAAGTAAACATCGACCCTGATGGTGCTGAAACCTTAATGAAGCTAAATGATGAAATAGAGAAGCATAAAGATGAACCGTTTGCTTATATTTTTGATAAAGACCATCAAATTCCCATGCGCTCAAACGTTGATAGATATTATGCCAATAATCAAAATGGTGTGTTGTTGGTGATTCCTGATGTGAGAAAACGAGTGCCGTCATTGCTTCTGGATATGAAAAAAAGGACGTCGTTGCGTTGTGAGATGAATAACAATGCGGTAACGGATGACGGGAGGCGGCAATCATCTGAAATTTATTATCCGGTTGGCGCATGGGGGCGGTTAGCTTTCCCTGACATTGTGCTAAACGTTAATTATTTTGATATCAGGGCGCAAAGAAACGGTACTACCTGGCTGAGTAATGCCTGTGCAACGCCGCTTGGTATGTATTATGACAATATTAGCGGTGGTTCAACACAGCCTGAGCAAGAAACCAGTGATTATTTCCCTGGGCTGCGCCATTTTGTTGATGAGCATAATAAAGCCGCGCCGGTTGACACATTTTTTTGGGAAATGAATCAACCTGGAGTTCCGTTGCATATTGTAATAAATACCGATCGTTTCAGCACAGAGGCTACGAATTACGCTAATAAGCTAACTAATATGAGAGGCCAATTTGTGGCCTTTTCCGGTACCTCGTTGATTCCACGGCGTGATGATGGTCCGGAAGGGCAGCCGGATAATGGGCCAGCCCAAACGACCCGGATTGCCCTGGGTTACCATAACAAGCAGGATCGTCTTTATATTTTTCACGGCGGTGCTTACCGTGACGGCATTGACCGTGGGGATCTGACCGCGTTGTTCCGGGCATTGGAGGCCAAGGTAGCGATAGAACTGGACGGCGGCGGCTCCGCCGCCTTAGTGATTAAGGACGGCGCGGCGAAATGGGGGGGCGGCGAGTTACCCAAGAGCAGTTGTTCTAACTCTGGCGCCTGGTGTTCGCCGATAAAACAACCTGACGGCAATGCCCGCCCTGTACCTTCCTGGTTGGGAATTGAGCTGAGCCAGCCCTGAGCAGTGAATCGAATCCCGGATGGCGCCGCCCATCCGGGAGCACGCTATCAGTTTAGCGAGAATTCAGGTGCGGCAGAAATCATATACAATCCATAGGCGCGCAGCGCATCACGATAGATACCCAGTTTGCGTTTCCCTTCGAATTTCATTTCTTCTTCGGAGGCGTCAGGGGCTGCGACGGTAGTGATATCATAATGTTCCCCTTTGGCCAGAGCGAGGGATTGTAAAATGACATGGCATCTGCGCACATGGGTTGCGGAACTGACGATGACAATGTTATTTCGTTTTTCTTGTTTGATGATGTAACGCGAATAAATAAAATTTTCTACGGTATCTGTCGCGTAGTTTTCGGCAATTATCCGGTTTTCATCTATGCCTTGGTGAATCAGCCATTGCTTCATTTCGATGCCTTCGCTTTTATCATGTTTCGGCACGCCGCCTGTTACGACAATTTTAGCCTCAGGCAGCATTTTAGCCATGGCTAAGGTTTTTTCCAGCCGGTCGATCAAGATGCTATCCATGGTACCATCTTCTTTTAATGCATAACCCAAGGTGATAATTAGTGCTGGGTTGTTTTTGTTATAGCCGGCGGGAAGTTTTTCCGCTATTGGCATGGCTAATTGCTCGTTGATATTACCGATTATTGTCGCCACATCTTTTGCTCGTTGCTCACTGATTTTCTTTAGGGCTGACATTTCATTGGTAAATGGTTGCCCCAGATAGTGTTTGTACATCACCAGATAGGTCAGCGCATCAATATCACCACCGGTTTGGGTATTTATTCTGGCATAGACGTCTAGTGCCTTATGAATATCTCCTTGCAGTATGTAGGTATTTCCCAGGCTAAATAGGACATCCAAGCGTTGTGGCGCACTCTGGTGAGCCGAGGATAATGCATTTTCCAGTTTTTCCAGGTTATAAATCTCATAGGCGTTTTTCGCACTTAAGAGGAATTGATGTGTTGTGTTACGCGCATTAATGGCCGACGCTGTTGTGAATGACGTATTTTTACCATAGACGGGGGCGTTGCTTATCAACATTAAGAATAAGGCATAAACTATCTTTTTCATTTATGATATTCCTTTATATATATTTGATGGTGATGCTTGAGCGCTGAGTGAGTGAAAATGATAAGTGAACAGCCGCCGGTAGGGCTGCGCTGTTTCTCATTAATCGGAGTTTTCAAATATAAGGAGTGTTGGCATTTTATACAATGCCCATTTAATTATGTTCCGTCACAGCGCGGATTGGAAATGAAACTCGGTTATGCCACCGGCCCAGGGCGCGTTGGCCCAGCTTATGGAAAAGAGGAGAGAATAAAAAATGCCGGCCAGGTAGAAGCGGCCGGCATTTATCTAAGGAGAGGGGCATTATCAGTCAACGACGATGAATTCAGCCCTGTGTGCGGATCAGTGCGTCACGTGGCCGTGGCTGCGGTGCTTGGTCACGAAGCCCAGCAGCAGGCACATCACGAACACCGCCAAATACAGGCCGTTGGCGGTGGTCAGCGCCGCGTGCGCGCCGCCTTTCGCCACGATCGGGCCGGTAACCACGAAGGTCAACATGGTGCCGATGGTGCCGCAGGTCAGGATAAAGTTGACCAGCTTCGGCGAGGAGACCTTGGTCTGCAGCGAGCCGAGGGTGATCAGCGTGGTGTAGATGGCGCTGGAAACGAAGCCCAGGGCCATGATGTAGTAGCCCAGGTGCTCCGGGTTGTCGGTGCTGACGAACAGGTACATCGCGCCGGTAGCCAGTGCGGCCAGCACGGTCACGATGCGCTGCAGATCGAAGAAGCGCAGGATGAAGCTGAACACCCACATGCCGACCATGTAAGAGGTCCAGAAGTCGCTCACCAGCTTACCGGCCTGGCCGATGTCCATGTTGAACGACTTGGTGGCGTACTCAGGCACCCACTGAATGAAGCCCAGCTGGCCGAGGATGTAGCACAGCGCGGCGATCGACAGGAACAGCACGCCGATGCCCCATTTTTCTTTCTCGACCGGCTGGCCGGCGTCGGCCCCTTTCTTGCCCAGCACCGGGAATTCGGAGCACAGGGTCAGCACGAAGATCCCCACGTACAGCAGGCCGATGCAGGCATAAACCCAGTACCAGCCGATATGGCGGGCCAGCAGCATCGCGGCGACGATCGGGAAGATCATTCCGGCCATGCTGAAGAAGGAGTCGGTGAACAACAGGCGCGAACCGCGCTGGCGGCCGGCATACATGTGGGTGATCAGGAAGGTGCCGATCGACATGGTGATACCGCTAACCACGCCGAGGATAAACATGCACAGCGAGAACATGGTCAGGCTCTTGCCGAGCATCAGCCCGGCGACCGCCAGCACCATCAGGACAAAGCCGAAGATCAGCTGACGCTTCAGCGGGATGATTTCCATCAGCCAGGCATTGAGGAAGATCGAAATCAAAATACCGGCGTTGAGGAAAGTAAAGGTGTTGCTCATGCTGGAAACCGGCAGGTTAAAGTACTCTGCAATGTTTCCCATCACCATCCCTGTGACGATCACTAAAGCACCGGTCAGCGCGTACGAAAAGAAGCTGATCCAGGTAAGCCGTATGCGGTTACTGTCATTCATTGTATAGGCCTGAATATGTCTGTTAGAGGTTTTAACGCTGGCATAAGGCCGCTGGCTTTTCCTGGCAAACGCAGAAAAAGTCCCGATCAGGCCACCAGGGGGCGGATCCTAGCACAGACAACGGGATTTTTTGTGATGGCTGTCGATTTTTTGATGTAACCCATGAAGGGCTGGTGTGCATTATTGTGATCTATTTGCGTACCGTCACAACGGAATCACGGTTGACGATCGTCGGCTCAAACCGGTGCGCCGGGGTGGCGGGGTCGATCAACCTGCGCGCCGCGTATTGGGCCATCTCGCTGATGGGAAAATGTACGCTGCTCAACGCCGGGCGCACGAAAGGCGCGCGTTCGCCGCTGTCGTAGCAGATCAAGGAGATATCCTGCGGCACCCGCAGGCGGTGTTCGTTGATCGCCAGCAGCGCGCCGATCGCCATCTCTTCGTTGCAGCAGTAGATGGCGCTGGGCCGCGCGGCTTGCCGCAGCAGCCGATCGGCGCAGCGGTAACCGCTTTCCAGATCGTAGACGCCCTCCAGGCAGGCCACCGGCTCGATATTCGCCGCCTGCATCGCCTCTTCAAACCCCTGCAGCCGCAGGCGGCTCGACGGGCGTTCACGCGGGCCGCTGATACAGGCGATGCGCCGGTGCCCGGCATCGAGCAGCTGCTGCGTCGCCATGCGGCTGGCGAGCGGGTGATCGAAGGTGACGCAGCGGTCTTCCAGCCCCGGCACCAGACGATCGAGCAACACAAAATCACGTTGCTCCGCCGCCAATTGGCGCAGCCGATCGTCGCTGAGAAAACGCACGTGCAGGATCACGCCGTCGCAGCGCAGGCTAAATAGCCGCTGCACCGCCTGCCATTCGTTTTCGGCGCTGTTGCGGCCCTGGGTCACCAGCAGCTGTTTGCCGTGGGATTCGGCCTCGGTCTGCACGAAGTCCATCAGCGCGCCGAAAAAGCCGCCGCGGTACGAGGTGGTGACCAGCCCAAGGGTATTGCTGTGGCTGGAGGCGAGCGCGCGGGCCGCCGGGTTGGGGGTGTAACCGAGCTGGGCAACGGCGCGTTCAACCTTCTCGCGGGTCGGCGCCTTGACGTTGCTGTCGCCGTTCACCACGCGCGATACGGTGGCGCGCGAAACGCCCGCCAGCGCTGCGACATCTTCCAGTGTCACCATCGTCCCACTCCTGAATTACGGCTAAAAAAATGGGTTCGGCGCGCCGAACCCCTGTCTGGCTGCGTATAGCCGCTTACCTGAACTGCGGCAAATACGGCGCGTTTATCGTCAACACCTCTTCCAGCAGCGGCTGCGCCAGGTTGGCGTTGCCCACCAACGGGTTGGCGATCAACGCCAGCAACCCGCTGCGGCGATCGCCGTGCACCGCCGCCTCGATGGTCAGGCGTTCGTAGGCTTTCACCTGCTGCGTCAGGGCCTGCATCGGCTCCGGCAGCGGGCCGAAGGTCAGCGGGTGCGCGCCCTGAGCATCAACGATACAGTTGATTTCTATCACAGCATCGTCCGGCAGGCCATGGATTGCGCCGCGGTTTGCGGTGTTGACCACTAATTGCGTGCCGAGATTATTATGGATAGCACGAATCAGCTCCAGCGCAACTTCGGAATAGAAAGAACCGCCGCGGAAGCTGAGCTGCTCCGGTTTCGTGTTCAGCTGCGGATCGGCATACAGCTCGAACAGCTCTTTCTCCACCTGCATCACCTGCTCGGCGCGGGTGCCGCGCTCGCCGGCGGTGGCCATCTCTTCCGCCAGCATCTCGCGGGTCTGGTAAAAATAGCGGTGGTAGGGGCAGGGGATGGCGCCGAGCGCGCGCAGGAAGTCCGGCTGCCAGGGCTCTTCCTTGATGTTGTTCATGGTCAGCGCCGCGCCGTCGCACAGCATGTCGATCACCTTGGCGGTGACGTCGCGCCCCTGCTGCGTGACCTGATGCACCCAGACCATGTGGTTCAGGCCGGCGAAGCGCAGCTGCACGTCGGCGTAAGGCGCCTGCAGCATGTTGGCGATCATGTGATGCATGCTGATCGGCACGTTGCACAGGCCGATGATCTTCGCTTTGGTAAAGCGGGACACCGCCTCGGTGACGATGCCGGCCGGGTTGGTGAAGTTGATGATCCAGGCGTCCGGCGCCAGCGTTTCCACCCGGCGAGCGATGTCCAGCATCACCGGGATGGTGCGCAGCGCCTTGGCGAAGCCGCCGACGCCGGTGGTCTCCTGGCCGAGCAGCTGGTATTTCAGGCCCAGCCGTTCGTCGGCGGCGCGCGCCGGCAGTTGCCCGACGCGGAACTGGGTCAGCACGAAGGCGGCGCCGCGAATGGCGTCGTCCAGCGCGAAGTGCACGCTGACCTTCACCTGCTCCAGCCCGTGGCGCGCCAGCATGCGGCGGGTCAGGGCGGCGATGGTTTCCACTTTTTGCCGGCCCGGTTCGACGTCCACCAGCGCCAGCTCGGTGACCGGCAGCTCCTCGATGCGCTGGATCAGCCCATCGACCAGTTCGGGGGTGTAGCTGCTGCCGCCGCCGATCACGGCGATTTTAAGCATGCTCATGGGCGGCCCTCCGTCTGCGACTGACGGCGATAGAGCTCGATCATGTCGTCGGCCAGATCCTGGATCACCATGGCGTTCATCAGATGATCCTGCGCATGCACGGTGATCAGGTTGATCGCCAGTTTGCCGCAGCCTTCGTCCAGGCCGATCAGCTCGGTCTGGATCAGGTGTGCTTTCTTCACCCACTCTTTGGACTCAGCCATGTGCTTGGCCGCGGCGGCGAAGTCACCGGCGCGCGCTTGCCGCAGCGCCGTCAACGCATTGCTGCGCGCGCTGCCGGAGAACACCAGCAGTTCCATGATGGTGCTTTCAAACTCGGGGCTGACTTCAGTCATCAGTTCACTCACGTCATTTCTCCAGGGGTTGCGCGGCGACGCCGCCGTGGGATGCTTCAGTATCCGCTCTTTTTATAATGAGAGCGCTCTCATTTATATAGAGTAACGACAATGCGTGTGCAAACTGGGAGGCAGATCGCAAAAACCAACCTAGGGCGGCGCGGGGCAAAAAATGCGTGATGCGGTTGGCAAAAAAGCCTTCTGCGCCCATACTTTCCGCAGCAAAATTCAGGGCCGCCTAGGATATGTCCCGTAATTGGGTAAATATAGGTAAATGGCTGGTACTTGCCGATACAGCTCTTTAGAATCAAAGCGCTTTTCCGTTGTTTGTCTCTCAGAGAAAGGACCCGTTAATGTTCAAACGTACTTTAGTGACCTTCGTCGCGCTGTGTTCCCTCACAGCGATGGCGCCAGCCGCACTCGCCGCCGGTGAGACCCACGTCATGCTGACGACCTCGGCGGGGAATATCGAGTTGGCGCTCGACAGCCAGAAGGCACCGGTTTCCACCCAGAACTTCGTCGATTACGTGAACAGCGGGTACTACAACAACACCATTTTCCATCGCGTGATCCCTGGCTTTATGATCCAGGGCGGCGGTTTCACCGCTGACATGCAGCAAAAATCCACCAAGGCGCCGATCAAGAACGAAGCCGACAACGGCTTGCGCAACCTGCGCGGCACCATCTCGATGGCGCGCACCGCCGACAAGGACAGCGCCACCAGCCAGTTCTTCCTGAACGTGGCGGATAACGCCTTCCTGGATCACGGCCAGCGTGACTTCGGCTACGCGGTGTTCGGCAAAGTGGTGAAAGGCATGGACGTGGTGGACAAAATTGCCCAGGTGCCAACCGGCAACGTCGGCCCTTACCAGAATGTGCCGACCAAACCGGTGGTGATTCTGTCGGCCAAGGTGCTGCCGTAAGTTTTTTGGCCGATCCCGTTGGGGTCGGCCGCTCCTTCCTCCCGAAGCCTTGCCTTCATCACTGTTTTCTCCCGCGCCTCATGCTCTAATCGGCAGACAATAATCAGACCGGAAATCCGGCGTTCGCCCTTTGTTGTCTCTGGATGAGTTGCTGCCATGTATGAATTTAACCAGGTGCTGTTGCTGTTGCAGCAGATGTGCGTCTATCTCGTTATCGCCTATCTGTTGAGCAAAACCCCGCTGTTCATCCCGCTGATGCAGGTGACCATCCGCCTGCCGCACAAGCTGCTGTGCTACGTGATCTTCTCGGTGTTCTGCATCATGGGCACCTATTTCGGGCTGCACATTCAGGATTCGATCGCCAACACCCGCGCGATAGGCGCGGTCCTGGGCGGTCTGCTGGGCGGGCCGTCGGTGGGCTTTCTGGTCGGGCTGACCGGCGGCCTGCACCGGTATACGCTCGGCGGCATGACCGACGTGGCCTGCGCGATTTCCACGGTGTCGGAAGGCCTGGTCGGCGGCATCGTACACAGCATCGCCATGCGCCGCGGGCGCATCGAGCTGCTGTTCAATCCGCTGTTTGTCGGCGGCGTGGCGCTGGTGGCGGAAGTGCTGCAGATGGCGATCATCCTGGCGGTGGCGCGCCCCTACGACGAAGCGTTGCAGCTGGTGGAGCACATCGCGCTGCCGATGATGATCGCCAATACCGTCGGCGCGGCGATGTTCATGCAAATCCTGCTGGATCGGCGCGCGATGTTCGAAAAATACACCAGCGCCTTCTCTTCCAAGGCGCTGAAGATCGCCGAGCGCACCGAGGGCATCCTGCGGCAGGGCTTCGATCAGGAGAACAGCATGAAGGTCGCCCGGGTGATCTATCAGGAGCTGGGCATCGGCGCGGTGGCGATCACCGATCGCGACAAGCTGCTGGCGTTTATCGGCATCGGCGACGACCACCACCTGCCGGGCACGCCGATCGCCTCGGTGCATTCGCATCGCGCCATCGACAACAACGAGGTGGTGTACGCCGACGGTAATCAGCTCTCTTACTGCTGCTCGATCAATCCTGCCTGCAAGCTGGGATCGACGCTGGTGATCCCGCTGCGCGGCGAAAATCAGCGGGTGATCGGCACCATCAAGCTGTATGAGCCGAAAAGCCAGCTGTTCAGCACCATCAACCGTACGCTGGGCGAAGGCATCGCCAGCCTGCTGTCGGCGCAGATCATGGCCGGACAGTACGAGCGCCACAAGCAGCTGCTGGCGCAGTCGGAGATCAAGCTGCTGCATGCGCAGGTCAATCCGCATTTCCTGTTCAATGCCTTGAATACTCTGGTGGCGGTGATCCGCCGCGATGGCGAACGCGCCTGCGATCTGGTGCAGTCTCTCTCGACCTTCTTTCGTAAAAACCTCAAACGTTCCGATGACGAAGTCAGCCTGGCGGACGAGATTGAACACGTGAATGCCTACCTGCAGATCGAGAAAGCGCGCTTCGCCGATCGGCTGGAGATCGCGGTATCGCTGCCGGAGGCGCTGTTGGCGGTGCGGCTGCCGGCGTTCTCGCTGCAGCCGATCGTCGAGAACGCCATCAAGCATGGCACCTCGCATCTGCTGGGCGTGGGCCGCATCGAAATCGGCGCCTGCTGCGAAGGGGAGCATCTGCTGCTGCAGGTGACGGACAACGCCGGGCTGTTCCAGCCGAAGCCGAACTGCAGCGGGCTGGGGATGAACCTGGTGGATAAACGCATTCGCGTGCGCTACGGCGAAGGCTATGGCGTGCAGGTGGATTGCCGACCGGACGCCTACACCCGCATTACGCTCAATGTTCCCATGGAGAGGGCCGCCTGATGTTAAACGCACTGATTGTTGACGATGAACCTTCCGCCCGCGACAACCTGCGCCATCTGCTGGAGGCCGAAGCGGGGATCGCGATTATCGGCGAATGCGCCAACGCCATCGAAGCCATCAGCCAGATCCACCGGCTGCAGCCGGACGTGGTGTTTCTCGATATCCAGATGCCGCGCATCAGCGGGCTGGAAATGGTCGGCATGCTGGATCCCAACCGCATGCCGCACATCGTGTTTCTGACCGCCTACGACGAATATGCGGTGCAGGCATTCGAGGAGCACGCCTTCGACTATCTGCTGAAGCCGGCGGAGCCGAAGCGGCTGAGCAAGACGCTGCAACGCCTGCGGCAGCGCACTGCGCCGCAGGACGTGACGGCGCTGGAAGAAAGCGCCGGTTACCTGAAATACATTCCCTGCACCGGCCACAGCCGCATCTATCTGCTGCGCTTCGACGAAGTGCTGGCGATCCGTTCCAAGCTGAGCGGGGTCTTCGTGGTGCGCAGCGACGGCATGGAATGTTTCACCGAGCTGACGCTGCGCACGCTGGAAAGCCGCACGCCGCTGGTGCGCTGCCATCGGCAGTATCTGGTCAATCTGGAGCAGGTGCGCGAGATCCGCTTCGAAGAGGGAGGCGCAGCGGAGATGATCATGTCGGCCGGCGATCCGGTGCCGGTCAGCCGGCGCTATTTGAAAGCGCTGAAGGAGCAACTGGGGCTGCGGGGGTGACTATGCCGGCGGCCACCGACGGCGAGTATGCACGATGACCAATACGATGACGCGTTGAGCCGCCCATTCATAGGCCAGCAAATAGGACGGGGAGATGACCAGCTCGCGCGTACCGGCTATCCGCCCCGTTTTCCCGCTGGCGGGATGATGCACGAGGCGTGCCGCCGCGTCAGCGATTTTTGCATCATTTTCTGCGGCGGCGGCCGGATTTTTAAGTTCCAACCATTCATAAATCGCCAGACGATCGGCGATGGCGGGTTCCGTCCATGTCAGTTTCACAAAAGTCCTTTTGTGTTTTATTGCGTTGATTTGGCTCTGCGTTCGGCGAAATAAGCGGCCACCTCTTCATCGTCGGCGAATTTGCCTTCACGCAACGCCTTGCGGCTTACCTCGACCTTTTCCTTTAACCACTGGTTGTACTCTTCCTGTTGCGCCTGGCGGCTGACAAACTCGCTCATGAAATCACGCAGCAGTTGCGAAGCCGTGCGATCGGCGGCCTTTGCCGCGCTGGCGAAAGCGGTTTTTAACTCTTCATCCACGCGGATTACCACGGTAGATTCAGACATGGTATTTACCTCGTATATACAGCGTAATGCTCACTATAGCACTGGTGCTTTATTGTTCAAACAAAGGCGCTTTGACGCTAAGCGCAATCTGAATTCATCAGGCCCCGACGGCACCCATTTTGTTTGTCCTTGACGGGGTTACGCGGCGCTTATAGCTTTATTGCATCCACAGGCGCGTTTCGCGCCGCGTCAGCGTCAAAGGAACAGAAAATGAGTGAACCACGGATTATCGCCAAAGCGATGAAAGACGGAAAACCGGAGCAGGATCTGGTGATTTTGCCGGCGTTGGCCAACCGCCACGGGCTGATCACCGGGGCAACCGGCACCGGCAAGACGGTGACGCTGCAAAAAATGGCCGAACAGTTCTCGCGCATCGGCGTGCCGGTGTTCCTGGCGGACGTGAAGGGCGATCTGTCCGGCATCGGCGCCGAGGGCGTGCCTTCCGAGAAACTGCAGGCGCGCCTGGCGGCGATCGGCGTCAGCGACTGGCAGCCGCAGGCCTGCACCATTATCCCGTGGGATATTTACGGTGAAAAGGGGCACCCGATCCGCGCCACGATTTCCGATCTCGGGCCGCTGCTGCTGGGGCGCCTGTTGGATCTGAACGAGGTGCAAAGCGGCGTGCTGCAGCTGGTGTTCAAGATCGCCGATGACAACGCGCTGCTGTTGCTGGACATGAAGGATCTGCGCACCATGATGCAGTTCGTCGGCGACAACGCCAAACAATTCCAGACCCAGTACGGCAATATCTCTGCCGCGTCGATCGGCGCCATTCAGCGCGGGTTGCTGACGCTGGAAGAGCAGGGCGCCGACCAGTTCTTCGGCGAGCCGATGCTCGACATCAACGATCTGATGAAAACCGACGCCAACGGCCACGGCGTGATCAACCTGCTGGCGGCGGACAAGCTGATCAATCAGCCGAAGCTGTATTCGGTGTTCCTGCTGTGGCTGCTGGCCGAGCTGTTCGAGCACCTGCCGGAAGTGGGCGACCCTGAACAGCCGAAGCTGGTGTTCTTCTTCGATGAGGCGCACCTGCTGTTCAACGACGCGCCAGCGGCGCTGCTGACCAAGATCGAACAGGTGGTGCGCCTGATCCGCTCCAAAGGCGTCGGCATTTACTTTGTCACCCAGAATCCGCTGGACATCCCGGACAGCGTGCTGGGCCAGCTGGGTAACCGCGTGCAGCATGCGCTGCGCGCCTTCACGCCGCGCGATCAGAAGGCGGTGAAGACGGCGGCGCAAACCCTGCGCGCCAATCCGGCCTTCGATGCCGAAACGGCGATCACCGAGCTGGGCGTGGGTGAAGCGCTGGTGTCATTCCTCGACGAGAAGGGCCGGCCGAACGTGGTGGAGCGGGCGATGGTGATCGCGCCGGAATCCAAAATGGGCATGCTCGGCGCGGAAGGGCTGAACAGTGCGATCAACAAGTCGCCGCTGTATGGCCGCTATGAGGATATGATTGACCGCGAGTCCGCCTACGAGAAACTGTCGTCGGGCGGTTTTGCCACCGTCGGCACCCCGCAGCAGGGGCAGCAACCGCAGGCGCAACAGCAACAACAGCAGGCGGGTGGCGGCCTGATGGACGGCTTGAACGAGCTGCTGTTCGGTTCCACCGGCCCGCGCGGCGGCAAGCGCGACGGCATTGTCCAGACCGCCGCCAAGAGCATGGCGCGCGATCTCGGCCGCCAGATCCTGCGCGGCGTGCTGGGCTCGATCACCGGCGGCCGTAAAAAGTAAGCGGAAATTATCGTCGGCAGCGGCGGGTTAAATCAGTACACTGTGGCGGCATTTTTCTCTGCCGGACCTAACATGCTGCTGCTGATCGATAACTACGACTCCTTTACCTATAACCTTTACCAGTACTTCTGCGAATTGGGCGCGGAGGTGCTGGTGAAGCGCAACGATGAGCTGCAGCTGGCCGATATCGAGCGGCTGGCGCCGCAGCATCTGGTGATTTCCCCTGGCCCCTGCACCCCGAACGAAGCGGGTATCTCGCTGGCCGCCATTCGTCATTTCGCCGGCAAGCTGCCGATCCTCGGCGTGTGCCTGGGGCACCAGGCGCTGGGGCAGGCGTTCGGCGCCGAGGTGGTGCGCGCCCGCGCGGTGATGCACGGCAAAACCTCGGCGATTCGTCATCTGGGCGTCGGCGTGTTTCGCGGCCTGAGCGATCCGCTGACCGTGACTCGCTACCACTCGCTGGTGCTGAAAGCCGATACGCTGCCGGACTGTTTTGAAGTGACCGCCTGGAGCGAACGCGACGGCGTGCGCGACGAGATCATGGGCATCCGCCACCGCACTTTGGCGCTGGAAGGCGTGCAGTTCCATCCGGAAAGCGTGCTCAGCGAGCAGGGCCATCAGCTGCTGGATAATTTCCTCCAGCGTTAATCCCGATGCGTTTTTTTCGCCCGCCAGGCGTTTTGCGTTTGCGCTCGATTGGTTTTTTATGCATATTTCGTGATTATGTTTTCAATCTAACATTACGATAGCGCTGAAAAACCTTCAGGGTGGAGCCGAAAATGACTGAAAAATCCGCAGTGAGCCGCAGCACCTTTGACCAGGTGATCCTGCCTGTTTATGCACCTGCCCAGTTTGTGCCGGTGCGCGGCCAAGGCAGCCGGGTCTGGGATCAACAGGGAAAAGAGTACATCGATTTTTCCGGCGGCATCGCGGTGACGGCGCTGGGGCACTGCCATCCGGCGCTGGTCGAGGCGCTCAAACGCCAGGGCGAAACCCTGTGGCATACCAGCAACGTCTTCACCAATGAACCGGCGCTGCGCCTGGCGAGCAAGCTGATCGACGCCACCTTCGCCGATCGGGTGTTCTTCGCCAACTCCGGCGCAGAGGCCAACGAGGCGGCGTTTAAACTGGCGCGTCATTACGCCATCACCCGCCACAGCCCCTACAAAACCAAAATCATCGCCTTCTATAACGCGTTCCACGGCCGCACGCTGTTCACCGTGTCGGTGGGCGGGCAGGCCAAATATTCCGACGGGTTCGGGCCGAAGCCGGCCGACATCGTGCACGTGCCGTTCAACGATTTGGCGGCGGTGAAGGCGGTGATGGACGACCACACCTGCGCGGTGGTGATGGAGCCGATTCAGGGCGAGGGCGGCATTACGCCGGTCGACGCCGGTTTCCTCAAAGGCGTGCGCGAGCTGTGCGACCAACATCAGGCGCTGCTGGTGTTCGACGAAGTGCAAAGCGGCATGGGGCGCAGCGGCAAACTGTTCGCCTATATGCATTATGGCGTGACGCCGGACATTCTCACCACCGCCAAGGCGCTGGGCGGCGGTTTCCCGGTCAGCGCCATGCTGACTACCGAAGAGATCGCGTCGGTGATGCAGGTGGGCACCCACGGCACCACCTACGGCGGCAACCCGCTGGCCTGCGCGGTGGTGGAGGCGGCGCTGGACGTGATCAATACGCCGGAGGTGCTGAGCGGCATCGAGCAGCGTCATGCGCTGTATGTGCAGGCTTTGCAGCATATCGGCGATAAATACGGTATTTTCACCGCGATTCGCGGCATGGGGTTGCTGATTGGCGCCGAGCTGACGCCGCATTATCACGGCAGAGCGCGCGACTTCCTCACCGCCGCCGCCGCGCGCGGCTTGATGATCCTCAACGCCGGGCCGAACGTGATCCGTTTCGCGCCGTCACTGGTGGTGGAGCTGCAGGATATCGAGGCCGGCATGGCGCTGTTCGAGCTGGCGGTGCAGGATGTGATCAACGCCTGACGCCCGCGCGGCATATAACGGGGCGCGGCATGCCGCGCCCTTATTGATCGCGCAGTTTGCGCTTGAGCCAGATACCGTGGTGCGGGCGCTGGCGCCAGGCCAGCGACGAAATGGTGTGCATCACGCTCAGGTGCGACAAAATGCGCCGCAGATGGCGCTCCATCTCGGTAACGGGCATCTCCGGATGCAGATCCGGCGGCTGCATGATGCCGCTGTTGCCGCTGCTCGGGCCGTCGTATTCCAACCGCTGCTGGCAGCTTTGCAGCGCGATTTCACAGGCCTGCAGATACGCTTCCGCCAGTTTCGGCGTCAGCATGTAGTGCTCGCGTGCCAGAATGGTCATGGCGTTCAGGTGCTCGACGATGAACTGGCTGTGAGTGACCCACAGCCGCATGTCCGCCAGATAGTCCGACGCGAACCCCGGCTCCTGCATCGCCTGATTGAGCGAGGTGAACAGCGCGTTGTGCGCCTGGTTGACCTGCATGCGGGTATAGGCCAACGCGGTGGCGTCCGGTTCCGGCTGTTCCAGCATCAACCGCAGCGCGGTTTGATCGTGCTCCAGCGCCTGATGGGCATTCTTGCGCAGCAGCCCGCTTTGCCACTGCGGCCACAGCCAAATGGTGCCGCCGAACGCCAGCACGCAGCCGATCAGCGTATCGATCAGGCGCGGCACCAGGAAATGCGAGCCGTTCAGCGCCAGCAGCTGCAGGGTGTAAACCGCCGTGACCGTAAAGCCAATCACCGACAGCCCGTAGTTCTTGCGCGAAACCAGGTAGGCCAGCAGCGTGATCACCAGCATGATGCTCAGCGTTTCGCCTTCCGGCAGCTGCAGCAGCAGCAGGCCGGCCGCCAGCAATAGCCCGGCAATCGTGCCCAGCGCACGGTGCTGAATACGCACCCGGGTGGCGTTATACCCGTTTTGGCTCACCAGCATGATGGTGAGCAGGATCCAGTAAGGCTTCGGCAGATTGAACACCGCACCCAGGCTGCTGCCGACCGCCAGCGTCACGCCCAGCCGCGCGGCGTTGCGCAGGGCGGTGGACTTGAACGACAGATAGCTGGCCAGCGCCGGCCAAAACGGCAGGCGGTGCTGGCCGGGCATCAGGTCGCGGCGGTATAGCGGATGCTGGGTGCGCAGCAGGCGGGCGATGCGGCTGAAGTGGTAATAACAAAACTGGCTGACCGGGTTATCGGGATGCTGCGCCGCCATTTTTTCCAGCGCCGCCAGCTCGTGGGCCATGGAGAAGCGCTTCGAATGTTGATGATAGAGAATATCGTGCGCCACTACGCGCAGCCGGCCGGCGATCACCTGAGCGTTGCGGCGAATGATCGCTTCGGCCTGGCTCTGCTCCACCAGTTTTTGCACCTCCTCCGGCAGATGCAGGCTGACGGTGATGTGCTCCTGCAGGTCCATCGCCACCTGAAAGGCGCGCTGCAGGCGCTTTTGCTCGAGGTTGTTGGCGTGCGGCAGGAAATTAAGCTGTTGGTACAACCGGCTGATCAGGTCCATCACCTTTTGCTGGCGCACCAGCAGCGGCGGCAGCGCGGTTTGCGGATCGGTGTGCTGGGTCAGCAGCGAGTATTTGGCTTCGAAATAGTCCGCCAGTTCCAGGTAGAGCTGGCTCAGGGTCTCGCGCATCGGCTGCTCTTTCCACAGCTTAAACCAGAACCAGGTGAATAAGCCGTACCAGACGGTGCCGATGGCGTATAGCAGCGGCGCCTGCCAGAGAGGCACCGTGCCGGCCGTGCTGAGGGCGAAGATGGCGGCCACCAGCGCCGCCGGCAACAGCCGGGCGTGCAGCGGGCTGATTTCACCGGTGACGCCGAGCAGCAGCGCCAGGCCCAGCATCAGCGCCGGCAGCGGCACGTGCCACAGCAGTGCCTGTTGCAGCAGCACGCTGCTGAAGGCGAACAGCGAGCCGCCAACCACCAGCCGTTTAAAGAAGCGCTTATGCGGCGTGTCCAGACCGGCGATATTGCAGCAGGCGGGCACCAGAGAGAACATCAGGCCGAGCTGCAGCTGGCCTATCAGCAGGCCGAACAGCACCGGCAGGCACAACACCAGCGTTTGTCGCAGTGCGTAGTTGATTTCCGGGTGGTAGATCAGGCGGCGCCACATGGCAGAGAGCAGATAAAAAAACGGCGCAGATTGCGCCGTTTCTTCTGGGATTAACGGGTGCCGTAGACGACAATGGTTTTGCCGTGGGCGGAAATCAGGTTTTGATCTTCCAGCATTTTCAGAATACGGCCAACGGTTTCGCGCGAGCAGCCGACGATCTGGCCGATCTCCTGGCGGGTGATCTTGATCTGCATGCCGTCCGGGTGAGTCATGGCGTCGGGTTGCTTCGCCAGATTCAGCAGGGTTTGCGCGATGCGGCCGGTAACGTCCAGGAAGGCGAGGTTGCCCACTTTTTCGGAGGTGACCTGCAGGCGGCTCGCCATTTGGGCGGACAGACGCATCAGGATGTCTGGGTTCACCTGGATCAGCTGGCGGAATTTCTTGTAGGAAATTTCGGCCACTTCACAGGCGGTTTTCGCGCGAACCCAGGCGCTGCGCTCCTGGCCTTCTTCGAACAATCCGAGCTCGCCGATGAAATCCCCCTGGTTGAGGTAGGACAGGATCATCTCTTTACCTTCTTCATCCTTGATCAGCACCGCGACGGAGCCTTTCACGATGTAGTAAAGCGTTTCGGCCTTTTCACCTTGGTGAATCAGCGTACTCTTCGATGGATATTTGTGGATATGGCAATGAGACAGGAACCATTCGAGAGTAGGGTCTGTTTGCGGTTTGCCGAGAACCATTCGCTGTTATCCTCTGTTGTTATCGCTGCCTTGTGTCACAGGGGTCAGAGTTCCCTGTAAAACCCGCCTGTAGCCGCAGTCATGAGCGAGGGCTACCGGCAAGTTTTGAGGCGTGTCATAAAAATACGCTGTCGCTCTAGCATATTAACTTGCCGTAAGCGCTGCAAGCTACATTCTGTTAACATACCGGTAAAGGAGCCTTTCTCTGGGCGTTTCCCTGAAATTCAGTGTCCCGGAAAGATTTATTGCGGCTCTGTTTGTAGCACAGAGTAAGGCGGGTGTCTCGTGTTGTCTCGCTTCAGCATGATTAGCATCAGGTTACGTTGCCTGTTTCTATGCGAAAGCGTACTCTGATTTTAAGAAATCAACCGGAGTGACCAGAATGCAGGCAAGAGTTAAATGGGTGGAAGGGTTAACGTTTTTGGGTGAATCGGCCTCCGGCCACCAGGTGCTGATGGACGGCAACGCCGGCGATAAAGCACCCAGCCCGATGGAGATGGTGCTGATGTCGGTGGGCGGCTGCAGCGCGATCGACGTGGTGTCCATCCTGCAAAAAGGGCGCAACGACGTGCGCGACTGCGAGGTGAAGCTGACCTCCGAGCGCCGCGAAGAAGCTCCGCGGTTGTTCACCCATATCAACCTGCATTTCATCGTTACCGGCCAGGACCTGACCGACAAGATCGTCGAGCGTGCGGTGAACCTGTCGGCGGAGAAATATTGCTCGGTGGCGCTGATGCTCAACAAGGCCGCCACGGTGACCCACAGCTTCGAGATCCGCCAACCGGCGTAATCGAGGCGGAGCGCGGCCCGGCGCCGCGCTCAACGCGTTTATTCGATCTTCTTGCCTTCCAGCAACCGCTGCACCAGCGGCGCCATGATCAGTTCCATCGCCAGCCCCATCTTGCCGCCCGGCACCACTAACGTATTGATGTGCGAGATAAACGAGCCCTGCAGCATCGCCAGCAAATAGGGGAAGTCAATTTGATCCAGCCCGCGGAAGTGGATCACCACGAAGCTTTCGTCCAGTGAGGGAATCGCCTTGGCGGCGAACGGGTTGGAGGTGTCCACCGTCGGCACGCGCTGGAAGTTGATGTGGGTGCGCGAGAACTGCGGCGTGATGTAGTTGATGTAGTCTTCCATCGAACGCACTACCGAATCCATTACCGCTTCGCGGGAGTGGCCGCGCTCGCCGGTATCGCGGATCAGTTTCTGGATCCACTCCAGGTTGACGATCGGCACCACGCCGACCAGCAGGTCGACGTGCTTGGCCACGTCATGGTGCTCGGTGACCACGCCGCCGTGCAGCCCCTCGTAAAACAGCACGTCGGTCGGCGCCGGCAGCGGTTCCCACGGGGTGAAGGTGCCCGGCACCTGATTGTAGGGCACCGCTTCGTCGTAGGTGTGCAGATACTTGCGCGAGCGCCCGGTGCCGTTCTTGCCGTAGTCGATGAAGCTCTGCTGCAGCAGGCCGAAGTCGTTGGCCTCGGGGCCGAAATAGCTGATGTGTCTGCCCAGATCGCGCGCCTTGCGGATCGCCGCGTCCATTTCCGGCCGGGTGTAGCGGTGGAAGCTGTCGCCCTCCAGCTCGGCGGCGCGGATGTTGAGCTGTTGGAATATTTTGCGGAACGCCACGCTGGTGGTGGTGGTGCCGGCGCCGCTGGAACCGGTCACCGCGATAACGGGATGTTTGGCAGACATGGTGGTTGTCACTCCGTGTTGAATGCGCCGGCGTCAGGGGATTATTGTGGCTCTTGTTGACGCTCTCTATCTCGGGAAAAAATGGCGCGCGCTGGTTTGCAATGCCCCATTGTTACCTGATTTTTTCCGTCAGTCATAGAACCGAGCGCCACTAAATTTCTTCCTGCCCGGCGCGGAACTGGCCGCGCGGCATGATGTTGACGCTCTCGTGCAGTTCCGACCACACCAGCACCACTTCGCCGTTTTTCAGCTGGCGGCGCACGTCCTCCACCTTCTGTTCCAGCGAGCGTTCGTGCTCGCCGTAATCGGTGCCTTCGCGCAGTACAAAAGATTCGATCAGGCTGTTGAGGGTGTCGGTTGCCAGTTCTTGCCAGGGAATGATCACGTCGGGATGTCCAGATAAGGGGAAAGCCAGGCCGGAATGCGATGCTCCAGCCACATGTATGGTTTTTTCAGCGTGCCGCCGACGAAGCCGACGTGGCCGCCGAACTCGGTCAGCTGATATTCGATATTGCGCGGCAGGCCGGCGACGTCGGGGATCACCTCAGGGGTCATGAAGGGATCGTCCTTCGCATGGATGATCAGCAGCGGCGTTTGGACAGCCGGCAACAGCGGCAGGGCGCTGCAGCGGCGATAATAGTCGGTGGCGTCACTGAAGCCGTGAATGCGCGAGGTGATGGCGTCGTCGAATTCGCGGATGCGCCGCAGACCGTTGAGTTGGGACAGCTTGAGCGGCAGGGTGTCCGGGTAGTGCAACAGCTTGCGGGTGGCGTTTTGTTTCAGCTGCCCCAGCAGGTAGCGCTGATAAACGCGGGAAAAGCCTTGCTCCATGCGGTAGGCGCAGGGCTCCAGCATCAGCGGCGCCGAGACCACCACCGCCGCCTGCAGCAGGCTGTCGGCGCCGTGCTGCGCCAGATAGCAGGCCAGCATGTTGCCGCCGAGTGAAACGCCGACCGCCGCGGTCGGCACCTCGCCGTAGCGGTCGCGCAGCCAGCGCAGGAAGAAGCGCGCGTCTTCGGTTTCACCGGAGTGGTAGATGCGCTGCTTGCGATTGGGCACGCCGCTGCAGCCGCGAAAGTGCATCACCACGCCGAGCCAGCCGCGCTCGCGCCAGGCGTTGAGCAGGCCATGCGCGTAGGGGCTGTAGAAGCTGCCCTCCAGGCCGTGGAACAGCACCGCACGCGGTTTGTCGCGCGCCTGCGCCGGATCCTCGCTCCAGGCGAGATCGACGAAATCGCCGTCGGGCAATTCCAGCCGCTGCCAATGCGGTTTCAATAATACGCGGCGGCGCACCAACCGCGGCAACAGCGTTTGCAGGTGCGGGTTACTGGCCCCGGTCAGAGGGCGAAAGGTGTTAGGCATAGGCTGAGTAAAATGTTGTGGGCGGCTATTGTGAGATCCCTAGCGCACTGTTAGCTTCAATACCAAGAATTAACAATGATACTGCAAAAAAGCGCCTTGGGTGAGGAGCACCCGTGCCATGGAACCGAGTTTATTCCTTTCGATGCTGGGCTTCCTGTGGGTCGCCGCCATCACGCCCGGCCCCAATAACCTGCTGCTGACCACTTCCGGCGCCAACTTCGGCTTTATGCGTTCGCTGTGGCTGATGATCGGCATCATGCTCGGCATGCAAAGCATTTTGCTGCTGGTGGCCTTCGGCGTCGGCAGCCTGATCCTGGTTTATCCGTCGCTGCACCTGATCCTGAAAATCCTCGGCAGCCTGTACCTGCTGTGGCTGGCGTGGAAAGTCGCCACCGCCGCCTATGAAAAACTGGAAACCGACGTGGCGCCGCCGCAGCCGGTGCGGCTGTATCAGGGCTGGCTGCTGCAGTTCCTCAACCCGAAAGCCTGGCTGATGGCGCTGGGGGCGGTGGCCAGCTTCAGCCTGGCGGGCGATAAGTACAACGGGTCCATTGCGGCGATCGCGTTGGGCATTTTGGTGGTCAACATCGTCGCCGGCATTATCTGGCTGGCGTTCGGCACCCTGATCGGCCGCCTGCTGCGCAGCAAAAAGGCCTGGGTTATCTTCAACGTTTCCATGGGGTTGTTGACCGCAGCCTGTGTGTTACTGATCTGGCATTAAGGAGCGAACGATGGCGGAAAATTATTATCACGTGGTTGCCTTTACCGGCGAAGGGCTGCGCGGCAACCCGGCCGGGGTTTGCCTGCTGACACAGCCGCTGCCGGCGGCGCGGCTGCAGGCGATCGCCAACGAGATCGGCCTGCCGGAAACCAGCTTTGTCTGGGATGACGGCGACATGACCGCCATCCGCTGGTTTACCCCGCAGCGCGAGGTCGATCTCTGCGGCCACGGCACCCTGGCGGCGGCGCATGTGATGTTCAGCGTGGTTAACCCGGCGCTGCAGGATATTCGCTTCCGCTCGGCCGGCGGCGAACTGTTCGTCAAGCGCGATGCGCAGGACGGGGAACGGCTGGTGCTCGACTTCCCCGCTCGGCCGCCGCAGAAGGTGGCTGAACCGGCGGGCCTCGCGGCGCTGCTGGGCGTGCAGCCGCAGGAGGTGTGGCAGGCGAAAGCGCTGATGGTGGTGCTGGAAAACGAGGCGCAGGTGCGTGCGCTGCGGCCGGACATCCCGGCGCTGATCGCGCTGGCCGGGCGTGCGGTGATCGTCACTGCGCCGGGTGACACCGTGGACTTCGTTTCGCGCTATTTCACGCTCGACGGCGGTGAAGATCCGGTTACCGGCTCCGCGCACTGCACGCTGATGCCTTACTGGACGGCGCGTCTCGGCCGCCATCGGCTGCAGGCGCAGCAGGTCTCGGCACGCGGCGGCGAACTGTTCTGCGAACTGCAAGGGGATCGTACGCTGCTCGGCGGCTATGCTCACGTGTTCCTGCACGGGACGATCGCGCTGTAATCCGCGTTTATATTACGCAGGGTAATAAAGAAGACTTTTTTATTCTTTTATCGCCCGTCACCGCTCAGATAAAACTGTCAGCAACTGAACAGATTTTTATCAACGGAGCGGAACATGGCGGGCAAACTCTTTTCCTTACGCAACGCGGCGCTGTTGGCGCTGGCGCTCAGCGCAGCCAGCGCCTACGCGGTGGACGTGACCGTGGCGTACCAGACGTCGGCGGAGCCGGCCAAGGTGGCGCAGGCGGAAAACAGCTTCGCCAAACGGTCCGGCGCGACCGTCGACTGGCGTAAGTTCGACAGCGGCTCCAGCGTGCTGCGTGCGCTGGCCTCCGGCGACGTGCAGATCGGCAATATCGGCTCCAGCCCGCTGGCGGTGGCCGCCAGCCAGAAACTCCCCATCGAAGTGTTCCTCATCGCCTCGCAGCTCGGCAGCTCCGAAGCGCTGGTGGTGAAAAATGACATCAAAAGCCCGCAGGATCTGATCGGCAAGCGCATTGCGGTGCCGTTTATCTCCACCACCCATTACAGCCTGCTGGCCTCGCTCAAGCATTGGGGCATCAAGCCTGAGCAGGTGAAGATCCTCAATCTGCAGCCGCCGGCCATCGCCGCCGCCTGGCAGCGCGGCGACATCGACGGCGCTTACGTCTGGGCGCCGGTGGTCAACGAACTGGCCAAACAGGGCAAGGTGTTGACCGACTCCGCGCAGGTGGGCGAATGGGGCTCGCCGACGCTGGACGTGTGGGTGGTGCGCAAAGACTTTGCCGAGAAACATCCCGACGTGGTGACCGCCTTTGCTGCCAGCGCCCTACAGGCGCAAAAGGCCTACCTGGCGGCGCCGGAGCAGTGGCTGAAAGATCCGAGCCACCTCAGCACGCTGGCGCGCCTGAGCGGCGTGCCGGAAGCGCAGGTGCCGGAGCTGGTGAAGGGAAACCGTTATCTGCCGGTGGCGGATCAGGTTGCCCAGCTCGGCCAGCCGGTGGACAAGGCGATCCGCGATACCGCCGAATTCCTCAAGCAGCAGGGCAAGATCCCGCAGGTCGACAGCGACTACAGCGCTTACGTGACCGACCGCTTTGTGAAACAGGTGCAGGCTGCGCCGCAGTCGTAAGGAAGCAGGATGCTAAACGTCAATCATCTTTCAGCAGAGTATCAGGGGCGGCCCGCGCTGCGTGACGTGTCGTTCCAGATTGCCGCCGGGCAACTGGTGGTGGTGCTCGGCCCGTCGGGCTGCGGCAAGACCACGCTGCTGAATTTGATCGCCGGGTTTATCGAGCCTTCAGCTGGCAGCATCACGCTGGATGGAACGCCTGTTCACGGTCCGAGCGCCGAACGGGGCGTGGTGTTCCAGCATGAGGGCTTACTGCCGTGGCGCAACGTGGTGGACAACGTCGAGTTCGGCCTGCAGCTGGCCGGCGTCGGCAAGGCGCAGCGCCGCCAGGTGGCGGAGCAGATGCTGCAGCGCGTGGGGCTGGCGGGCTATGAACAGCACTTTATCTGGCAGCTTTCCGGCGGCATGCGCCAACGCGTCGGCATCGCCCGCGCCCTGGCCGCCGATCCGCGGCTGTTGTTGCTGGACGAACCGTTCGGCGCCCTGGACGCGTTCACCCGCGAGCAGATGCAGGAGCTGTTGCTGACCATTTGGCGCGATACCGGCAAACAGGTGCTGCTGATCACCCACGATATCGAAGAGGCGGTGTTCCTCGCCAGCGAGCTGTTGCTGCTGTCGCCGGGGCCGGGGCAGGTGGTGGAGCGGCTGTCGCTGAACTTCGGCCAACGCTATGCCGACGGCGAAGCCTGCCGCGCCATCAAGTCCGATCCTGAATTTATCGCGCAGCGCGAATACGTGCTGGGCAAAGTTTTCCAACAGCGCGAGGCCATGCTATGAGCCTGCATTCCACTCTGAAGGCCGCGGCGCAGCCGCAAGGTAAAGCGGCGCGCCGTTTCAGCGTGCCGCGCAACGTTTGGCTGAGCGGCGCCACGCTGTTGACGGTGTTGATCGTCTGGTGGGGCGTGACGGCGCTGCAGCTGATCAGCCCGCTGTTTTTGCCGGCGCCGCAGCAGGTGCTGCACCAGCTGATCACCATCGCCAGCCCGCAAGGCTTTATGGACGCCACGCTGTGGCAACACCTGGCGGCCAGCCTGGGGCGCATTCTGGTAGCGCTGTTGGCGGCGGTGATCGTCGGCATCCCGGTGGGCATCGCCATGGGGCTGAACGACACGGTGCGCGGCATTCTCGATCCGCTGATTGAAATCTATCGCCCGGTGCCGCCGCTGGCCTATCTGCCGCTGATGGTGATTTGGTTCGGCATCGGCGAAACCTCAAAGATCTTACTGATTTATCTGGCGATCTTCGCGCCGGTGACGCTGTCTGCCGTGGCCGGCGTGCGCAGCGTGGCGCAGGTGAGGGTGCGTGCCGCCCGGGCGTTGGGCGCCACGCGTTGGCAGGTGCTGCGTTTCGTGGTGCTGCCGAGCGCGCTGCCGGAGATCCTGACCGGTATTCGCATCGGGCTGGGCGTCGGCTGGTCGACGCTGGTGGCCGCCGAACTGATCGCCGCCACGCGCGGCCTGGGATTTATGGTGCAATCCGCCGGTGAGTTTCTGGCGACCGACGTGGTGTTGGCCGGCATCGGCGTGATTGCGGTGATTGCATTTGGGCTGGAGCTGGGGCTGCGTGCCCTGCAGCGCCGATTGACCCCGTGGCATGGAGTACAGCAATGAACGAACGTCTGAATATCACCCCGCTGGGGCCTTACATCGGGGCGCTGGTGGAAAACGTCGAGTTGGCCCGGCCGCTGGGCGACGGCCAGTTTGAGCAGCTTTATCACGCCTTGCTGAAGCATCAGGTGCTGTTCTTCCGCAATCAGCCGATCACCCCGCTGCAGCAGCGCGATCTGGCCGGCCGCTTCGGCGATCTGCATATCCATCCGGTCTATCCGCACGCCACCGACGTGGAAGAGATCATCGTGCTCGATACCCACGACGACAACCCGCCGGACAACGATAACTGGCACACCGACGTGACCTTTATCGACAACCCGCCGCTGGGGGCGATCCTGGCGGCCAAGACCTTGCCTTCCACCGGCGGCGATACGCTGTGGGCCAGCGGCATCGCGGCCTACGAGGCGCTGTCGGCGCCGTTCAGAACGCTGTTGGCGGGGCTGCGTGCGGAGCATGACTTCACCAAGTCGTTCCCGGAACACAAACATCGCGGCAGTGTAGAGGAGCATCAGCGCTGGCAACAGGCGGTGCAGAAAAACCCGCCGCTGCTGCATCCGGTGGTGCGCACCCACCCGGTCAGCGGCCGGCAGGCGCTGTTCGTCAATGAAGGGTTTACCACGCGGATCGTCGATCTGGCGCCGAAAGAGAGCGACGCTTTGCTGAACTTCCTGTTTGCTCACATCACCAAACCGGAATTTCAGGTGCGCTGGCGTTGGCAGGAAAATGACGTGGCGATCTGGGATAACCGCGTGACGCAGCACTACGCCAACGCGGATTATCTGCCGCAGCGGCGCATCATGCACCGCGCGACCATTCTGGGGGATAGGCCTTTTTACAAGGCCTGAGGCTTAGGCTTCGAACGCCTGCGTTAACTGTTCCAGCTGTTCCTGCGCATCCAGCCAGGTCATTTCCGTCTCTTCCAGCGCGGATTTGGCCTGGCTTTGCTTTTGCAGGCAGTCGGTCAACTCGGCCTTGCGGCTGATGTCGTACAGCGCGGGATCCGCCAGCTGTTCCTCCACCGACGCCAGTTCGGCGCCCAGTTTTTCCATCTGCTGTTCCAGCTTGGCGATCTGCTTGCGCAGCGGTTGGGTCTGCGTACGGAACTCCGCCTCGCGGCGTTTTTGATCCTTGCGCGCCTGCGCGCTGTTGCCGCCGCTCTCTTTTTCCGGCGCGTCCTGCTGGCTTTCCTGGCGCTGCAGGTCGACAAGCCACTGCTGGTAGTCGTCGAGATCGCCCTCGAAAGGCTCGACCTGGCCGTCGTGCACCAGGTACAGATCGTCGGTGGTGGAGCGCAGCAGGTGACGGTCGTGCGAGACCACCACCAACGCGCCTTCGAAATCGATCAGCGCCTCGGTCAGCGCCTGACGCATGTCGAGATCCAGGTGGTTGGTCGGTTCATCGAGCAGCAGCAGGTTAGGGCGCTGCCAGACGATCAGCGCCAGCACCAGCCGCGCCTTCTCGCCGCCGGAGAAGCGTTCGGTCACTTCGCTGACCTTGTCGCCCTGGAAACCGAAGCCGCCCAGATAGTCGCGCAGCTGCTGTTCCAGCACCCGTGGTGCGATGCGGCTCAGGTGCTGCAGCGGCGATTCGTCGGCGCGCAGGAATTCCAGCTGGTGCTGGGCGAAGTAACCCAGCTTGATGCCTTTCGCCAGGCCAATCTCGCCGCTCAGCGGCTCCAGGGTGCCGGCCAGCAGTTTGATCAGCGTGGATTTACCGGCGCCGTTGCGGCCGAGCAGGCCAATGCGCGAACCGGGCACCAGGTTCAGCTTGATTGACTTCAGGATCACTTTATCGCCATACCCGGCGCTGACTTTGTCCATGCGCAGCAGCGGGTTCGGCAGGCTTTCCGGCGGACGGAAGCTGAAGGTGAACGGGTTGTCGACGTGCGCCGGGGCGATCAGCTCCATGCGCTCCAGCATCTTGATGCGGCTCTGCGCCTGCTTGGCCTTGGTGGCCTGCGCGCGGAAACGGTCGATATAGCTTTGCAGGTGCGCCACTTTCTCTTGCTGATGCTGATACAGCGACTGTTGCTGCGCCAGCTTGGTGGCGCGCTGGCGTTCGAACGACGAATAGTTGCCGGTGTACTCATTGATCGTCTGCTGTTCGATATGCAGGATCTTGTCGACGATCGGATCGAGGAAGTCGCGGTCGTGCGAGATCAGCACCAGCGTGCCGGGATAGCTTTTCAGCCAGCGTTCCAGCCAGATCACCGCATCGAGATCCAGGTGGTTGGTCGGTTCGTCGAGCAGCAGCAGATCGGAACGGCACACCAGCGCCTGCGCCAGGTTGAGGCGCATGCGCCAGCCGCCGGAAAAGTCGCGCACCGGGCTTTGCAGCTGTTCGTTGGAGAAGCCGAGGCCGTGCAGCAGGCTGGCGGCGCGGGAACGGATGGTCCAGGCGTCGATGGCGTCCAGCTTGCCGTGCAGGGTGGCGATGGCGTGGCCGTCGTTGCGGTCGTTGGCCGCCTGCAATTCGGCTTCGAGCTGGCGAAACTCGCGGTCGCCGTCGATAACATACTCGATCGCCGGCACGTCCAGCGCCGGCGTCTCCTGGTTGACCCAGGCCAGCGCCCAGTTGCCGGGGAAGGTAAAGCTGCCGCCATCCGCCGCGATCTCGCCCTTCAGCAGCGACAGCAGCGTGGATTTGCCGCAGCCGTTTTTGCCCACCAGGCCGACCTTCTGACCTGGATTAACCGTCGCCGTGGCGTTGTCCAGCAGGACGCGGATGCCGCGTCGGATTTGTAGCGAGGAGAATACAATCATAAAGCGCCGTATGTTCAGAGTATGTTAAATTATCATTAAGGTAACAGAACGCGCACCGCGCGCTGTTTTTGTCTTTGCGATGCATGGTAACGGAAAACCGCTACCCTGACGACGCTTTGGAGGGGAATGATGTCGCAGCCGCCCAAGGTCTTGCTGCTGTATGCCCATCCGGAATCTCATGACTCGGTGGCGAACCGGGTTTTGCTTCGACCGGCGCAGCAGTTGGAACATGTCACCGTGCACGATCTCTACGCGCACTATCCCGATTTTTTTATCGATATCCATCACGAACAACAGCTGCTGCGTGAGCATCAGGTCATCGTGTTTCAGCACCCGCTGTATACTTACAGCTGCCCGGCGCTGCTGAAGGAGTGGCTGGATCGCGTGCTGTCACGCGGCTTCGCCAGCGGGGTGGGCGGCAATGCGCTGGCGGGCAAATACTGGCGCTCGGTGATCACCACCGGTGAGCCGGAAGGCGCCTACCGCACCGGCGGTTATAACCACTATCCGATGGAAGATATCCTGCGGCCGTTCGAGTTGACCGCCGGGATGTGCCATATGCATTGGCTGACGCCGTTCGTGGTCTATTGGGCGCGGCGGCAGAAGCCGGAGGTGCTGCGCAGCCATGCGGACGCCTACGGCGAGTGGCTGAGCCACCCGCTGCCGCACGGAGGGCGGTGACGATGGAAGGATCGACCTTACTGACCGCCATTTTGCTGTTCCTGTTCGCCGCGGTGGTGACGGTGCCGATCGCCCGTCGCCTGGGGATCGGCGCGGTGCTGGGCTATCTGATCGCCGGCATCGCCATCGGCCCCTGGGGATTGGGCTTCATTCGCGACGTCGACGAGATCCTGCATTTCTCCGAGCTGGGCGTGGTGTTCCTGATGTTCATCATCGGCCTGGAGCTGAACCCCAGCAAGCTGTGGGAGCTGCGGCGCTCGATCTTCGGCGCCGGCGCCGGCCAGGTGTTGATCACCGCTGCGGTGCTGGGCGCGTTGCTGTATCTGACGCACTTCGCCTGGCAGGCGGCGGTGATCGGCGGTATCGGCCTGGCGATGTCTTCCACCGCCATGGCGCTGCAGCTGATGCGCGAGAAGGGCATGAACCGCAACGAAGGGGGGCAGCTCGGCTTCTCGGTGCTGCTGTTCCAGGATATGGCGGTGATCCCGGCGTTGGCGTTGATCCCCATTCTGGCCGGCGCCGGCGGAACCAGCGACGACTGGGCGAAGATCGCGCTCAAGGTGGCGGCGTTCGGCGGCATGCTGATCGGCGGCCGCTTCCTGCTGCGGCCGCTGTTCCGCTATATCGCCGCTTCCGGCGTGCGCGAGATCTTCACCGCCGCGGCGCTGTTGCTGGTGCTCGGCTCGGCGCTGTTTATGGAGACGCTTGGCCTGTCGATGGCGCTCGGCACCTTCATCGCCGGGGTGCTGCTGGCGGAGAGCGAATACCGCCACGAACTGGAGATTTCCATCGAGCCGTTTAAAGGGCTGCTGCTGGGGCTGTTCTTTATCTCGGTAGGCATGGTGTTGAATATCGGCGTGCTCTACACCCATCTGGCCGAGGTGTTGATCGGTGTGCTGGCGCTGGTGGCGATCAAATCCGGCGTGCTCTACGGGGTGTCGCGTCTGTTCGGCCTGCGCAGTTCGGTGCGCCTGCAGTTCGCCGGGGTGCTCAGCCAGGGCGGCGAGTTCGCCTTCGTGCTGTTTTCTGCGGCGGGCGCGCAAAAGGTGCTGCAGCCGGATCAACTCTCCTTGCTGCTGGTGGTGGTGACGCTGTCGATGATGACCACGCCGCTGCTGATGCAGGCCATCGACCGCATTTTGGCGCGTCGCTATAACGCCAAGGGCGAAGAAGAGGAAACGCCGTACGTAGAGGACGACGATCCGCAGGTGATCATCGTCGGCTTCGGGCGTTTCGGCCAGGTGATCGGCCGCCTGTTGATGGCCAACAAAATGCGCATTACCGTACTGGAGCGCGATGTCAGCGCCGTCGGCGTGCTGCGGCGTTACGGTTACCAGGTTTATTACGGCGACGCCACCGAGCTGGAGCTGCTGCGCGCGGCGGGCGCCGAGAAGGCCAAGTCGATCGTGATCACCTGCAATGAGCCGGAAGACACCATGGAGATCGTGCGGCTGTGCCAGCAGCACTTCCCGAACCTGAGCATTCTGGCGCGGGCGCGCGGCCGCGTGGAGGCGCATGAGTTGCTGCAGGCGGGCGTGAAGCAGTTCAGCCGCGAGACCTTCTCCAGCGCGCTGGAACTGGGGCGCAAGGCGCTGATGGAGTTGGGCATGCACCCGCATCAGGCCTTCCGCGCCCAGCAGCATTTCCGCCGCCTGGATATGCGCATGCTGCGTGAACTGATGCCGCCGCATCAGGGCGATGTGGCGCAAATTTCCCGCGTGAAAGAGGCGCGGCGCGAGCTGGAAGAGCTGTTCCATCGCGAAATGCAAAAAGAAAGTCGCCAGTTCGACGGCTGGGACGAATACGAATAAGCGGGAGCATAACGATGTCTGTAACACGTAAGAGATTTATCGCCGGGGCGGTGTGCCCGAGCTGCAGCGCCATGGATACGCTGGCGGTATGGCGGGAGGATCAGGTGGAGGTGGTGGAGTGCGTCAAGTGCGGCCACCATCAGCGCCAGACCGAACAACAGGTGGAAAAACACGTTCGCCCGCAAGAGCAGGTGATCGGCATTTTCCAGCCGAAGTAGCGTTTTTTTATCCCGGAGGGTACAGCGAGGCAGATTTCCGTTACAATCTGTCCGGAAAAGGCGCGCATCCCGATAACGGTGCGCGTCCTAGTAGCCAACGGTAGGAGATATCATGAAAGTAGCAAAAGACTTGGTGGTCAGCCTGGCTTACCAAGTACGTACAGAAGACGGTGTTTTGGTTGATGAGTCTCCGGTGAGCGCACCGCTGGACTATCTGCACGGGCATGGTTCTCTGATCTCAGGTCTGGAAAAAGCACTCGAAGGCCACGACGTTGGCGATCGTTTTGACGTTCACGTCGGCGCGAACGACGCGTACGGCAACTACGACGAAAACCTGGTGCAGCGCGTACCGAAAGACGTCTTCATGGGCGTTGACGAACTGCAGGTCGGCATGCGTTTCCTGGCTGACACCGATCAGGGCCCGGTACCGGTTGAAATCACCGAAGTTGACGGCGACCACGTGGTGGTTGACGGCAACCACATGCTGGCCGGCCAAAACCTGAACTTCAACGTGGAAGTTGTCGCGATCCGCGAAGCGACCGCAGAAGAACTGGCGCACGGTCACGTACACGGCGAGCACGACCATCACCACGAACACGGTGACGGCTGCTGCGGCGGTCACGGCCACAGCCACGATCACGACCATGGCCACGACCACGGTAAAGGCGGTTGCGGTAACGGCGGCTGCGGCTGCCACTAAGCAGATCGCAGTGACGAGACAAGAGGGCGGCCATCGGCTGCCCTTTTTTATGCGCGGCGCACCGGGCGCCGAACGGCACAACAGGACATGCCATGGCCACCATGAAAGACGTGGCGCGGCGCGCCGGCGTTTCCACGGCCACCGTCAGCCGGGTGATCAATAATACCGCCTACGTTGAACCGGTGACCCGCGAACGCGTCGAGAAAGCGATGCGCGAGTTTAACTACCACCGCAACGCCGCAGCGCTGGCGCTGGCGAAAAGAAGCGGCAATATGCTGGGATTGCTGACCGGCAATCTCGACGATCCGTTTTTCTCGCGTCTGGCGCGGGGCGTGGAAGACATCACGCGGCAGGCCGGCGTGCGGTTGATGTTGTGCAGCGGCGGGCATCAGGCCGAGCTGGAAAAAAGCGGCCTCGATTTTCTCATCAATCAGGGATGTGAAGCCATCGTGGCGCACGTCACGCGCATGGGGGAGGAGGCGCTGCTGCGCTACGCCGCCCATACGCCCGCGCTGGTGCTGATCAATCGTTATCTGCCCGCCATCGCCAACCGTTGCATCTGGCTCGACAACGCCAATGCGGCGCAGACGGCGACCGAGCTGCTCATACGCCAGGGGCATCGAAGAATTGCCTGCGTGACGGCGGATCTGCCGATCGACGATCGCGCGCAGCGGCTAGCGGGTTACCGCCAGGCCATGGCCGCCGCCGGCATTGAGGTGCCCGGCAGCTGGATCATCAGCGTGCCCTTCAACGAGCGAGGGGGCGAACTGGCGGCCGAGCGCCTTCTGGCCAGCGACCAACGCTTCACCGCTGCAGTGACGTTCAACGACGTGATGGCCGCCGGCATGATGCGCACCTGCCATCAACGGCAAGTTCAGCTGCCCGAGGCGCTGTCGATCGTCGGCTTTGACGACATTGCCCTGGCGAAATATCTCCATCCTTCGTTGACCACCGTGCATTACCCGATCGAGAAAATGGCCCGACGCGCCGCGCGCCTGGCGCTGCAGATCCACAGCGGCAGCGACGTTGCGCCGCAGAACAACCGCTTTTCGGCCGAACTTATCCTGCGAGACTCCGTAACCGACGGTGAGGCGCATGCGCAAAGCAAGCGCGGCGAATGAGAGACGGCTCACACAACGCTACCTCATGAAACCGATTACATGGCCGATTGCCTGCGCTCACATCCTCCGATTATCGAAGCCATTACGCTGTTGCAGTACCCCATCTTCAACAGGAGCCGTATATGGATAATAAGAAAACGCTCAACCTTGGGTTGGCGACGCTGCCGATTGTGGCCATGCTGTTGCTGCTCATCATCGGCTATGGCCAGTTTGGCCTGCGCATTGAACCGCTACTGCTGGTTTCCGCCGCCATCGCCGCCGCGTTGGCCTGGTGGCAAGGCTACCGCTGGGACGACATCATCGAGGCCATCGTGGCCAAACTGGCGAAGGCGATGCCGGTTATCCTGATCCTGATCTGCGTGGGCGGCCTGATCGGCACCTGGATGATCAGCGGCACAATCCCTTACATGGTGTACTGGGGGCTGAAGCTGATCAGCCCGCAATACATTCTGATCGCCGCATTCTTCATCACCAGCGTGATCTCGGTGTGCACCGGCACTTCCTGGGGAGCGGCCGGCACCGTGGGCGTGGCGCTGATGGGCGTGGCCGCCGGTCTGGACGTGCCGCTGGCCGCCGCGGCCGGGGCGGTGGTGTCCGGCGCTTACTTCGGCGACAAAATTTCGCCGTTGTCCGATTCGACCAACTTCGCGGCCATCGTCGCGGATACCGATCTCTACAGCCATATCCAGCATCTGATGTACACGACGCTGCCGAGCTTCATCCTGGCCGCCGTGGTGTACCTGATCGCCGGCCACACCGGTGCGGTGGGCAGCGTGGCCACGCCGGAAAAAGTGACCGAAATCGTCGGCGCGCTCGAGGGGCTGTACCACTTCAATCTGCTGCTGATCCTGCCGCCGGTGCTGGTGCTGTGGGGCGCGGTGACCAAACGGCCGGTGATCCCCGTCATGCTGGCCGCCTGCGCGCTGGCGATCGCCATCGGCGTCGCGCTGCAGGGCTTTAGCCTGCAGCAGGGGCTGAATGCGTTGATGGACGGTTTCAATCTGTCGATGTTTGCCGCTCAGGGCCACAACGTCGAGGGTATCGTCGCCGATGTGCCGCGCCTGCTGAACCGCGGTGGCATGTTCTCGATGATGAGTACGATCCTGCTGGTGTTCTGCGCCTTTTCCTTCGCCGGCGCTCTGACGCTGACCGGCGCGCTGACGGTGATCATCAGCCGGCTGCTGAAAGTGGTGCACACCACCGGCCAGCTGATCGCCGCCACCGTTGCCACCACTATCCTGGTGACCGGCGCGACCAGCGACGGCAAGCTGGCGCTGCTGATCCCGGCGGAGCTATTCAAAGGGGCCTATCGACGCATGGGGCTGGACAACAAAAATCTGTCGCGCACCGTCGAAGATGCGGGCACCGTCATCGAACCGCTGATCCCGTGGACGGCCGCCGGCATTTACATGGCCACCACGCTGGGGGTCAGCACCCTCGATCTGCTGCCGTGGGCGATCCAATGTTATGCCGCCGTGGTGTTCGCCCTGATTTATGGGTTCACCGGCTTCGGTATCGCCAAACTCCAACCTCAGAACGACTTGCAGCGTAAGGAAGCCTGACATGACGAGTCATTTCAACGTCATCATCGATCGCCACAACACCGGCTCCGTGAAGTGGGACTTCATCGACCGCTATCTGCAACTGGACGGCAGCGAACTGTTGCCGATGTGGGTGTCCGATTTCGACTTTCCGTGCCCGCCAGAGGTACAGCAGGCGCTGCATCAGCGGGTGGACCACGGCGTCTTTGGCTACAGCGAACGCGACGACGCTTACTATGAGGCGGCGATCGACTGGTTTGCCAAGCGGCACGGCTTGCCGCTGCGGCGCGAGTGGTTCACGTCGATTGAAGGGGTGGTGCCGGGGCTGGCGATGCTGATCCAACTGCTCAGCAAGCCGGGGGACGGGGTGGTGGTGCAGGGGCCGTATTATGGCTCGTTCGCCAAGATAGTCACCATGAACGGCAGAGAGGTGATTGAAAACCCGCTGCGGGAAACCCCGCAGGGATACCGGATCGATTTCGACCAGCTGGCCGCCTGTCTGGCGCAGCGTAAACCGCCGCTGTTGTTGCTGTGCAACCCGCACAATCCAACCGGCCGTTGCTGGCGCCGCGATGAACTGGAGCGGCTCATGGCGCTCTGCCACGCCCACGACGTCACGGTGATCTCCGATGAAATTTGGGCCGATCTGCTGCTGCCCGGCGAGACGTTTACGTCGGTGTTGCATCTGGGCGAGGAATATCGCGATCGGGTGATTGCGGCGACGTCCGCCAGCAAAACGTTCGGCCTCTCCTCGCTGCGCATTTCGAATTTCCTGATCCCCAACGCCCGGCTTCGGCAGGCGTTTGTCGATCGGCTGAACGCCCACGGGCTGGATGTATTCAACGCGCTGTCGATGACGGCGGCGACCGCGGCCTATCAACGGGGCGCTGCCTGGCTTGATGAGCTGCTCGACTACCTGGCGGAGAACCGGCGTTGGTTTAAGCAGGCGCTGGCGGCCGCCGCGCCCTGGTGCGCGATGACCCAGGCTGAAGGGACCTATCTCGCCTGGCTGGATTGCCGCTCGCTGGGTTTGAACGATGCTGACTTGCAGCAGGCGCTGGTGGCGGTGGCGAAGCTGGCGCCGTCGATGGGCAGCGGTTTCGGCCCGCAGGGGCGCGGTTTTATCCGCATCAACCTGGGGTGCCCGCGCCGGTATCTCGAGCGTGCCGTCGCAGGGCTGGCACGCCTGAAATAACCGCATGGCGGGCCCTCAATAGTGCGGCGGAGGCGTTTCTTCCGACTGCGAGGCGATCATTGAGGTTTGGGTCGAGCGCAGCTTGTCGGTCAACATGCGCAGGTGTTCGCGCATCTTCAGCATTTCCATTTGATGCTGGATGACGGTCTGGTTGAGCTCTTCGATGGTGAGCTCTTGGAAGGCCTGACGGCTCTCCAGTTCTTCAAGCCGCTGTAGCAGGCGTTGAATGTCGGCGTTGTGCATGAGGCTACCTCTGACGCGATAAAATCCTGATTCGGCGCTATGGTAACAGCTGGCGCCGGGTTTGCTCGCGCTATTTCTCCAGACGGCGCGCAACGTTGCGATCGGCAGTGTAAAGTGCTGAAAAGTTGCACGCTCGATCTGCCGTTTTTTGCGAGCCTGGCCGAATATTCCGCAAGAAAAATCTGATTTATCATGGGAGTAGCACGCAGGGGGAAACTTCTTGGCAAAGCGGGAGTCACACTTTGACTCGATTGGTTACCTGTGCGACTGTTTTGTTTTGTTTCAGGCAGCTATAGTAGCCCGGTTATCTTACCTAATGATTGTTTGGGGCATTGCTTCAGACACTGGAGAAATGGATGAAATCTTTGTTTAAAGTCACGCTTCTGGCAACCACCATGGCTTTTGCTCTGAATGCGACCCAGGTCATGGCAGCCGATGCCGCCAAGCCGGCAGAAGCCGCTAAACCAGCGGACGCGGCAGCAGCACCGAGCACCGGCAAGTTCAAAAACGACGACGAGCAAGCGGCCTACGCATTGGGCGCCTCTCTCGGCCGTTACATGGACAACTCTCTGAAAGAGCAAGAGAAGCTGGGCATCAAGCTGGACAAAGATCAGCTGATTGCCGGCGTTCAGGACGCGTTCGCCAACAAGAGCAAACTGAACGACGCCGACATCGAGAAGACCCTGCAGGGCTTCGAAGCGCGCGTGAAGGCTTCCGCTCAGGCGAAGATGGAGCAGGACGCCAAGGACAACGAAACCAAAGGCGCCAAGTACCGCGATAGCTTCGCTAAAGAAAAAGGCGTGAAGAAAACCGAATCCGGCCTGCTGTACCAGGTAGAGAAGCCGGGCGCGGGTGAAGCGCCGAAAGACAGCGACACCGTGGTGGTGAACTACAAAGGCACCCTGACCGACGGTACCGAGTTCGATAACTCCTACACCCGCGGCGAGCCGCTGTCGTTCCGTCTGGACGGCGTGATCCCAGGCTGGACCGAAGGCCTGAAGCACATCAAGAAAGGCGGCAAAATCAAGCTGGTGATCCCACCGGCGCTGGCCTACGGCAAAACCGGCGTTCCGGGCATCCCGGCTAACTCCACGCTGGTCTTCGACGTTGAGCTGCTGGACGTGAAAGCGGCGCCGAAAGCCGACGCTAAAGCCGAAAAACCGGCGGACGCGAAAGCAGACGCCAAAGCGAAATAACATCGCCGCTTTGTTTGCCACCGCCGCGGATGCCCTCCGCGGCGGTTTTCATTTCGGCAGCCGCCGCTTCTCTCTCCATTGAACGCTTGACGCCTGCCGGGCATCGGGCTTAACGTCAATACCACGCGCAAACGCAAGGACTTTGCTCCGGCCGCTTTGCTAGACTAATAATTCTGATTTATCAGTCATGCGTCTGCCCCTTAGGGCGTGTATCTAAAATTGTTCCCGGCCGCCTCGCCCGCGGATGTCATCGTGCCGTTTGATGGCGCTCTCAGCCGGCCGCGCTGCGGCGTGCCGATGACGGCAGCGATCCGGTTCGAGCGGTTTTAGCTGCGCCCCCTGGCACAGGCGATCTATGAGGGTGGTATCTTCGATGTCGAATTCGCTTTTATCCAGCGAAGCCAGCGAACTTGATTTGCTGAATGAACGTCCGTTTACTCAAACGGATCATGAAATCCTGAAATCCTATGAAGCGGTGGTCGACGGGCTGGCGATGTTGATCGGCGGCCACTGCGAGATCGTACTGCACGCGCTGGAAGACCTGAACAGCTCAGCGGTACGCATCGCCAACGGTGAACATACCGGGCGTAAAATCGGCTCGCCGATCACCGATCTGGCGCTGCGCATGCTGCACGACATGGCCGGCGACGACAGCAGCGTGTCGAAAGCCTACTTTACCCGCGCCAAGAGCGGCGTGTTGATGAAGTCGGTGACCATCGCCATTCGCAATCGCGAGCAGCGGGTGATCGGCTTGCTGTGCATCAACATGAACCTCGACGTACCGTTTTCGCAGATCATGCAGACCTTTATGCCGCCAGCCACGCAGGACGTGCCGTCGTCGGTGAATTTTGCGTCTTCCGTCGACGATCTGGTGGCGCAGACGCTGGAGTTCACCATCGAAGAGGTGAACGCCGACCGCTCGGTGTCCAATAACGCCAAGAACCGCCAGGTGGTGCTCAACCTCTATGAGAAAGGCATCTTCGACATCAAGGATGCGATCAACCAGGTGGCGGATCGCCTGAACATCTCCAAACACACCGTGTATCTGTACATCCGCCAGTTCAAGAGCGGCGATCTGTTGGGAAGCGACCGTTGATGCTCGATTATTGCCTGTTGGTCACCGGCCCGGCTTACGGCACGCAGCAGGCCAGCAGCGCCTATCAGTTCGCTCAGGCTTTGTTGGCGAAAGGGCACCGGCTTTCCAGCGTCTTTTTCTACCGTGAGGGCGTGCTGAACGCCAACCAACTGACCGCGCCCGCCAGCGACGAGTTCGACCTGGTGCGCGGTTGGACGCAACTGGCGCAGCAACACGGCGTAGCGCTCAACGTCTGCGTAGCCGCCGCGTTGCGCCGTGGGGTCACCGACGAGCAGGAGGCGGCGCAACAGGGGCTGGCAAGCGCCAACCTGCAGCCTGGCTTTACCCTGAGCGGGCTGGGTTCCCTGGCCGAAGCGTCGCTGAGTTGCGACCGTCTGGTGCAGTTCTGAGGATATGATGAAACGAGTCGCTTTTGTTTTCACCCACGGGCCGCACGGCGGCGCCGGCGGCAGGGAAGGGCTGGATGCGCTGCTCGCCACGTCGGCGCTCAGTGAAGATTTGGGGGTGTTTTTTGTCGGCGACGGCGTATTGCAGCTGTTGCCGGGCCAGCAACCGGAAAAGATTTTGGCGCGCAATTACATCGCCACCTTCGGCGTGCTGCCGCTGTATGACGTGGAGCGCTGCTATCTGTGCCAGGTTTCGCTGCAGGAGCGTGGGCTGAGCCAGGTGACCGATTGGGTGCTGAACGCCGAAGTGCTGGCGCCGGACGAACTGCGCCGCGAACTGGCCGGCTACGACGCCGTGATGACGTTTTAGGATCCTTTGATGCTGTATACCCTGAGCCATTCGCCAAACCAATGTGACTTACCTGCGCTGCTGCGCCTGACGGCCGAGGGTGACGCGCTGCTGCTGCTGCAGGACGGCGTGCTTGCCGGCCTTGCCGGCAGCGCCCATCTTGAATTGCTGCTCGCCGCCCCCATATCCCTTTACGCGCTGCAGGACGACCTGGAAGCCCGGGGATTGGTTGGTCATTTTTCGCACAAAATCACTGTCGTCGGCTATAATCACTTCGTTGAATTAACCGAACAACACCGCAGCCAAATGGCCTGGTGATGAGAGTGATGTTGTATATTTCTTGACACCCATACTGGTCAGCCCTAAAATTCTGCGTCCTCGTACTTTGCCAATAGTGCATACGAGGGGATTTATCACATGTTTACGAAGCTAGTACGAAGCAAAAACCAGGAGCTTTTTTAATGGCAACAATTAACCAGCTGGTTCGCAAACCACGCTCTGTGAAGGCTGCTAAAAGCAACGTTCCAGCGCTGGAAGCCTGCCCGCAGAAACGTGGCGTATGCACCCGCGTATATACCACTACCCCGAAAAAACCAAACTCCGCACTGCGTAAAGTTTGCCGTGTGCGTTTGACCAACGGTTTCGAAGTAACTTCCTACATCGGTGGCGAAGGCCACAACCTGCAGGAACACTCCGTAATCCTGATCCGTGGCGGTCGTGTAAAAGACCTGCCAGGTGTGCGTTACCACACCGTCCGTGGTGCACTTGACTGCTCCGGTGTTAAAGACCGTAAGCAAGCTCGTTCCAAGTACGGCGTGAAGAAGCCAAAGGCTTAATGGTTCTCCGTTAAGTAAGGCCAAACGTTTTAACTTTAATGTCAAAATAAACTCGTAGAGTTTTGGACAATCCTGAATTAACAACGGAGTATTTCCATGCCACGTCGTCGCGTAATCGGCCAACGTAAAATCCTGCCAGATCCTAAGTTCGGATCTGAGCTGCTGGCCAAATTTGTAAATATCCTGATGGTAGACGGTAAAAAATCTACTGCAGAAGCAATCGTCTATACCGCGCTGGAGACCCTGGCTCAGCGTTCTGGTAAAGATCACCTGGAAGCTTTCGAAGTCGCTCTCGACAACGTTCGCCCGACTGTAGAAGTTAAGTCGCGTCGCGTTGGCGGTTCTACTTATCAGGTACCAGTTGAAGTCCGCCCGGTTCGTCGTAATGCTCTGGCAATGCGTTGGATCGTTGATGCTGCACGTAAACGCGGTGATAAATCCATGGCTCTGCGCCTGGCGAACGAGCTGTCTGACGCAGCAGAGAACAAAGGTTCTGCTGTTAAGAAGCGTGAAGACGTTCACCGTATGGCCGAAGCCAACAAGGCGTTCGCCCACTACCGCTGGTAATCACCCGGCTGTAGTCATGCTAACCAAGCGGGCGCGTCAAATCGGCCCGCTTGGGTTAACTGAACTTGAACGCCCTAGGAATAGAGGAATCAAATGGCTCGTACAACACCCATTGCACGCTACCGCAACATCGGTATCAGTGCTCACATCGACGCCGGTAAAACCACCACTACCGAACGTATTCTGTTCTACACCGGTGTAAACCACAAAATCGGTGAAGTTCATGACGGCGCTGCCACCATGGACTGGATGGAACAGGAGCAGGAGCGTGGTATTACCATCACTTCTGCAGCGACTACTGCTTTCTGGTCTGGTATGGCCAAGCAGTTCGAACCGCATCGCGTAAACATCATCGACACCCCAGGGCACGTTGACTTCACCATCGAAGTAGAACGTTCCATGCGTGTGCTGGATGGCGCGGTAATGGTTTACTGTGCTGTTGGTGGTGTTCAGCCACAGTCTGAAACCGTATGGCGTCAGGCTAACAAGTACAAAGTGCCACGTATCGCGTTCGTTAACAAAATGGACCGTATGGGTGCTAACTTCCTGAAAGTTGTTGGCCAGATCAAATCTCGTCTGGGCGCTAACCCTGTTCCTCTGCAGCTGGCTATCGGCGCAGAAGACAAATTCACCGGCGTTATCGACCTGGTGAAGATGAAGGCGATCAACTGGAACGAAGAAGACGCAGGCGTAACCTTCGAATACGAAGACGTGCCGGCTGACATGATGGATCTGGCTGAAGAATGGCGCCAGAACCTGATCGAGTCCGCTGCGGAAGCTTCCGAAGAGCTGATGGAAAAATACCTGGGCGGCGAAGAGCTGACCGAGGAAGAAATCAAATCCGCTCTGCGTCAGCGCGTACTGAACAACGAAATCATCCTGGTTACCTGTGGTTCTGCGTTCAAGAACAAGGGCGTGCAGGCGATGCTGGATGCGGTAATCGAATACCTGCCGGCACCAACTGACGTTCCTGCGATCAACGGTATCCTGGACGACGGTAAAGACACTCCGGCTGAGCGTCACGCAAGTGATGACGAGCCGTTCTCTGCTCTGGCGTTCAAAATCGCTACCGACCCGTTCGTAGGTAACTTGACCTTCTTCCGCGTGTACTCCGGCGTTGTTAACTCCGGCGACACCGTGCTGAACTCCGTTAAGTCTGCGCGCGAGCGTTTCGGCCGTATCGTTCAGATGCACGCTAACAAGCGTGAAGAGATCAAAGAAGTTCGCGCAGGCGACATCGCCGCTGCGATCGGTCTGAAAGACGTGACCACCGGGGACACCCTGTGTGACCCAGACTCTCCAATCATCCTGGAGCGTATGGAATTCCCTGAGCCGGTAATCTCTATCGCCGTTGAACCGAAAACCAAAGCTGACCAGGAAAAAATGGGTCTGGCTCTGGGCCGTCTGGCTAAAGAAGACCCGTCATTCCGCGTATGGACTGACGAAGAGTCTAACCAGACCATCATCGCCGGTATGGGTGAACTGCACCTCGACATCATCGTTGACCGCATGAAGCGTGAATTCAACGTTGAAGCTAACGTGGGCAAACCTCAGGTAGCTTACCGCGAAGCGATTCGCGCGAAGATTACCGATGTTGAAGGTAAGCACGCCAAGCAGTCTGGTGGTCGCGGTCAGTACGGTCACGTTGTGATCGACATGTACCCACTGGAGCCGGGCTCTAACCCGAAAGGTTACGAGTTCATCAACGACATCAAAGGTGGTGTAATTCCTGGCGAATACATCCCTGCCGTTGATAAAGGCATCCAGGAGCAGCTGAAGTCTGGTCCGTTGGCTGGTTACCCGGTAGTAGACATGGGTATTCGTCTGCACTTCGGTTCTTACCACGACGTTGACTCCTCTGAACTGGCGTTTAAACTGGCCGCGTCTATCGCCTTTAAAGAAGGCTTTAAGAAAGCGAAACCAGTTCTGCTTGAGCCTATCATGAAGGTTGAAGTTGAGACTCCAGAAGAGAACACCGGTGACGTTATCGGTGACTTGAGCCGTCGTCGCGGCATGCTGCGCGGTCAGGAATCTGAAGTGACTGGCGTTAAGATCCACGCTGAAGTACCGTTGTCCGAAATGTTCGGCTACGCAACTCAGCTGCGTTCTCTGACTAAAGGTCGCGCATCATACACCATGGAATTCCTGAAGTATGATGATGCACCGAACAACGTCGCTCAGGCCGTAATCGAAGCCCGTGGCAAATAAGCCGCAGGGTTAAAACCAAAGTCCCGTGCTCTCTCCAGAAGGGGAGAGCGCTATAGTAAGGAATATAGCCGTGTCTAAAGAAAAATTTGAACGTACAAAACCGCACGTTAACGTTGGTACTATCGGCCACGTTGACCACGGTAAAACTACCCTGACTGCAGCGATCACCACCGTTCTGGCTAAAACCTACGGCGGTTCTGCACGTGCTTTCGATCAGATCGATAACGCGCCAGAAGAAAAAGCTCGTGGTATCACCATCAACACCTCTCACGTTGAGTATGACACCCCGACTCGTCACTACGCGCACGTTGACTGCCCAGGGCACGCCGACTACGTGAAAAACATGATCACCGGT